>URTB01000131.1 GCA_900550595.1 uncultured Collinsella sp. | reverse complement strand
GTACGCGACCGACGATTGAACGTCAGATTGCCGCTTAGGGGCGTTTGCAGCGTCGGTAGGTTACGGCGTTCTACGAACGCCGTAACCTACAGCGCATCAGCGCAGCGCTTACAGATATGCGCGTGGCCGTTGTACTCGCCGACGGTGGTGCGATAGTTCCAACAACGGTCGCAGCACTCGCCCTCAGCAGCCTCAATAGCAACGGAAAGCTCCTCGCCCTGGGTAAGCTCAACATCGGAGACGATGTAGAACTCGGCCAGGTCGACCGCCTTGTCGCCGGTCAGCAGCGCGTACATCTCGGCGGGAACGACCGCCTTGACGCGGACCTGCTGGCTCTTGGTGAAGGTGCCGGCAGAACGGGCATCCTCAAGGGCCTTGGTCACGGCGCTGCGGAGCTCGAGTGAAGCCTCGAGCACGCCCTCGAACTCATTGGCCTCGTCGACCGTGATGGGCGACTTGTACCAATCGAGCAGCGCGGCGTACTTCTGATGATCGACGCAGCCGGCGGGCGCATAGGCCATGGCCTCATCGACGGTGTAGGACAGGATCGGCTGCAGATCACGCATGAGCATCGAGAAGAGCTCGGCGAGCACGGTCTGGGCGCTGCGGCGCTCGAGCGAGCCGGGCTTTTCGCAGTACAAACGGTCCTTCAGGGCGTCGAGGTACACGTTGGAAAGCTCGGTAACAACAAAGTCGTAGAGCGCACGGTAGGCACGCGGGAACTCATAGCAAGAGTAGGCGTCGTCGACCTCGGCCTGGACCTGGGTCAGACGGGCAACCATGAGCTTGTCGAGCGGCAGCAGGTCGGCAAAGGCGACGCCGTCGGTCTCGGGCTCAAACTGGCCTTCGAGCTCGGAGAGCAGGAAGCGCAGCGTGTTGCGGAAACGACGGTAGGCATCGGACGTACGAGCGAGAATCTCGTGGTCGATAGAGACGTCGGAGCTGGTATCGACCGAGGCGACCCACAGGCGGATGATGTCAGCGCCCATCTCGTCACAGACCTTGTTGGGGTCGATGACGTTGCCGAGCGACTTGGACATCTTGCGGCCCTGGCCGTCGAGCGTGAAGCCCTGCGAGACGACAGCCTTGTACGGAGCGTGGCCGTTGGCACCCACCGAGGTGAGCAGCGAGCTCTGGAACCAACCACGATGCTGGTCGGAGCCCTCGAGGTACACGTCCGCCGGGTACTCCAGCTCGGGGCGGTACTCGCAGACGGCCTTCCAAGACACGCCGGAGTCCCACCACACGTCGAGGATGTCCTTATCGGCCTTGAGGTGATGGCCACCGCACTTGGGGCAGACGCAGGCCTCGCCTAAGTAGCTCTCGGGGGCATCGGTGAACCAGGCGTCGGAGCCCTTCTCGTGGAAGAGCTTGATGACGGCGTCTAGCGTGGCATCGTTCATGACCTTCTCGCCGCAGTCGGCGCAGGTGTAGCTGGGGATAGGCACGCCCCAGTTGCGCTGACGGCTGATGCACCAGTCGGGACGCTGCTCGACCATGGCACCGATGCGGTTGGCCGCGTGGGCCGGATACCACTTGACGTTCTCGCGGACCTCTTTGCCAGCCTGCTCGCGCAAACCGGTCTTGTCCATCGAGACAAACCACTGGTCAGTAGCACGGAAGAGCACCGGGTGCTTGCAGCGCCAGCAGTGCGGATAGCTGTGCGTGATCTTCTTCTCGAGAACCAGGGTGCCGCGCTCGCGCAGGAACTCGATGATATGCGGGTTGGCCTCATCGGTATCCATACCGCTGAAGGGACCACCGGTGCCAAACTCCTCGCCGGTGTAGAACTTGCCGTCGTCATCGACCGGCATGCAGATGTCGGTGATGCCCTCCTTGAGGCAGGCGAAGTAGTCGTCGACGCCGTGGCCAGGCGAGTTGTGGACGATACCGGTACCGTCGTCGACACCGACGTAATCGGCCAGCAGCGCCACGCCCTCAACACCGTCAAAGATCGGCTGCTTGTAGTGGATGTGGTGGAAGGTCTCAGCGGGAACCACATAGGGCTTGCCGGCGACCATAACCGGGGTGTACTCCCAGCCAAACTCCTCGCAGCACTTGGGAGCCAGGTCCTCGAGCATGACCTCGGCACGGCCATCGTGCTCAACGGCGACATAGGCGGCGCCGGGCTTAAGGGAAACGGCCTGGTCAGAGGGGATGGTCCACGGCGTGGTCGTCCAGATGATAAAGTCGACCGAGCCGTCGAAGTTCTCGAGGCCGGCGGGCTTGGAGGTCATCTCAAAGCGCACGAAGATGGAGGGGCTCGTCTCGTCGGAGTACTCAATCTCGGCCTCGGCCAGCGCGGTGTGGCAGTGCTTGCACCAGTGAACCGGCTTGTGGCCGCGATAGATCATGCCCTTATCGAACATGGCCTTGAAGACCTCGATGTCGGCGGCATCGTGCTGGTGATAGAGCGTCAGATAGGGGTTATCCCAGTCGCCGAGCACGCCCAGACGACGGAAACCGGCCTTCTGCAGCTCGATGTTCTCGACAGCGAACTCGTTGCAGAGCTCACGAATCTTGGCCGTGGGGGTCTGGTTGAACTTCTCGGTGCCGAGCTTCTCCTCGACCTTGTGCTCGATCGGCTGACCATGGCAGTCCCAACCGGGGACATAGGGAACCTCATAGCCCTGCATCATCCAGTAGCGGTTGATCATGTCCTTGGAGATCTTGTTCATGGCGTGGCCGATGTGGATCGGGCCGTTGGCGTACGGAGGACCGTCGTGCAGCACGAACTTCTTGTGACCCTCGTTCTTCTTCAGAACCTGCTCGTAGACCTTGTTGTCCTGCCAGTCCTTGAGTCGCTTGGGCTCGGACTTAGAAAGACCGGCACGCATGGGAAAACCGGTCTTGGGCAGATTCATCGTCTGCTTGTACTCGTTTGCCACGGTACCCCTTTCATGTCGTGGGCGCGCACGCCCTCTGGGCACCAAAAAAAGCGCCCGTCCCTGCAAGCTGGGACGAAGCGCCACAAAACGGGCTGTGCGCCCGCAAAAGCTCTTCGCTTAACCACCCAGCTTAGATGCCCTCGCCCGCTTCTAGCGCGCTCGCATCCGTTACTCGGCTGGCCTGTATCGACGACCATCTCGGCGATATCTACTAAGACGTGCCTGTGCGGCACGTCCGTTGGGACCGCAGCTCCGGGGTGATTTTCATCGGTCGCATGCACGGGCTCTCAGCGCTCCCCGCTCTCTGTAGCATGCGGACGGCCGACTACTCGTCCCCATCAACGCTATGCGGTGTATGCTAGCACGTTCCTCGCCGGCGAAAAACCCTCAACACTGGTTTTATACGTTCGAAATTTCTCGCTATTACAGCCCTGCTCTAGGAGCAAAATACCTGAAAGCACTCTATCAAACGAAAGAAGGTTGCTATGCGCACGATTGGAATGAGCGACTACACCGTTGGCGAGGATTGCTTTGACGAGCAGCCCGCCGCACTGGCGGAGTACGGCGCGACAAAGGTCGCGATCATCGGTGGCAAGCGGGCACTGGCCGCAGCACTTCCCGGTATCGAAGCTGCGCTGGCAGGTACCGACGTCGAGATTCTGGAGACGCGCGTCTACGGTACCAACAGTACGCGTGCCAATATCGCCAAGGTCGTGAACTCCCCTGCCTGCCAGAAAGCCGACGTGCTCATTGCCTGTGGCGGCGGAAAGGCGCTCGATACCGTGAAGACGGCGGCCATCGAGCTCAAGAAGATCGTCTTCACCGTCCCGACGATTTGTTCCAACTGCTCCGCCGCGACCGCCATTGCCGTTGTCTACAACGACGACGGCTCGCTCGAGGGCTATTCGTACCCCAACCGCCCCGCTCACGTCTTCATCAACCCCAAGATCATCGCCGAGGCGCCAGCGGAGTACTTCTGGGCGGGCGTAGGCGATGCCCTGTCCAAACAGCCCGAGGTGGAGTACGCCACGAGCGCCGGCAACTTGGAGCACACCGCCGGTCTTGGCCTGGCACTCGCCCACACCTGCTCCGAGCCGCTGTTTACCTATGGTGTGCAGGGTCTTAAGGACGTGCGCCAGGACCAGTCGACCGAAGCCGTCAAGCAGATCGCGCTCGACATCGTGGTCAACACGGGTTATGTCTCGAACCTGACCAACCAAAACGATTACTACTACAACTCGAGCGTGGCGCATGCGTTCTACAACGCCACCTGCAGCATTCCGCGCGAGGGCTCCTACCTACACGGCGAGGTCGTAAGCCTGGGCGTGCTCGCGCTGTTTGCCTATACGGGCGATACCGAAAACCTTGAGCGCTACGCCGCCTTTAACAAGCAGATGGGACTGCCCGTGACGCTTGAGCAGGTCGGACTTTCCGAGGCTGATATCCCGGCCCTGTGCGAGTTCGCACACGCCACCAACGAGTGGAAGCAGGGAAACCCCGAGCCCTTCACCGACGAGAAATTCGCCGCCGCCATCAAGGCCGCCAACGCCTACGGCCACACCCTCTAGCTCTAACCCAAAACCACCACAAAGGGGACAGTGAACTGCCTCCCATTTCTTGGACATCGGGAAATGGGAGGTTTTCCATGAGTATAGACCTCAGGGTGAAGCACGACCTGGAGTCCAGGAGGCGGGCCGTCGAGCTCTTCGACGCCGGCGTCGGCTGCAAGCCGGCGGCCGAGGCCCTGTCCGTCCCCCGCGAGACCGTGAGAGAATGGCAGTGGGTATACCGGGCGTTCGGAAGCGAGGCGCTGCTGTCCATGGGCGGGAAAC
>URTB01000130.1 GCA_900550595.1 uncultured Collinsella sp. | reverse complement strand
CAGTTCGCCGCAGAGCCGCGGCCCCATATGGGTATACTCTCGAGGATTCGACTCGATTCGCCCCCGCTGGGGCGTCAAAGGAGACTGCATATGCCCACCACCTCAACCGACCCGCGCGCCGCTGCCGCCGCACTGCTGGTGCCTGGCACCACCTGCCACGGCTTTGCCGTCGAGCGCTGCGAGACCGTGCCCGAGCTCGATTCGGACGCCTACGTGCTGCGCCACACCGCCTCGGGCGCTCGCCTACTGTACCTGGCGTGCGACGACGAGAACAAGGCCTTTGCCATTGGCTTTAAGACGCCGCCGGCCGATTCCACCGGCGTGTTCCATATCCTTGAGCACTCGGTGCTGTGTGGATCGGCCAAGTTTCCCGTCAAGGAGCCATTCGTCGACCTGATCAAGAGCTCCATGCAGACGTTCCTCAACGCTATGACCTACCCCGACAAAACCATCTACCCCGTTGCCACCACCAACGAGCAGGATCTGTACAACCTGATGGACGTGTACCTGGACGCGGTGTTCAACCCGGCCATCTACACCAAGCCCACCATTTTTGAGCAGGAGGGCTGGCACTACGAGCTGGACCTGCCGGAGAGCGTCGAGGGCGAGGGCGACGGCAGCTCCGCGAGCCTGCGCGAGGGCACGCTGCGCTATAACGGCGTGGTGTTCAACGAAATGAAGGGCGCACTGTCCGACCCCATGAGTGTGCTGGACGATGCTGTTAACGCCGCACTCTATCCCGACACCGCCTATGCGCACGAGAGCGGCGGCGACCCACGCGCGATTCCCGCGCTCACCTACGAGCAGTTCCTGGATACGCACGCGCGCCACTACAATCCTTCCAACTCTTATATAACACTCTACGGCGACCTAGATGTGGACCGCGCGCTGGCATTTTTGGACGAGCGCTATCTGTCGCAGCCGAGCGCCGCGAGCCGCCGCATGGACGCTGCCGTTGCCGCCGGCGAGGACCCGTCCGCGCTGGCGCCCAATCCGCTGGGCGTGCAGGCGCCCGTGACCTGCGAGTATAAGCGCGTCGAGATGGCCACCACGCCCGAGAACGCCCTGGTGGGCCTGGGCTTTGTGCTGGGCAGTGCGCTCGACCGCAAGCGCACGATCGCGGCGGACATCCTGTTCGAGGCGCTGCTGGGCTCCAACGAAGCACCGGTTAAGAAGGCCATTCTGGCCGCCGGCCTGGGCGGCAACGTGGTGAGCTACACCGCGGCCGAGAGCCTGCAGCCCTACGAGCTCATCATGCTGCAAAACGCACAGCCCGGCGTGGCGCGCGAGCTGCGTCGCGTGTTCCAGGACGCCTGCCGCGACCTGTGCGAGCATGGCGTTCCGCGCGAGCGCCTGGAGGCCATCATCAGCAGCAACGAGTACGACCTGCGCCAGCGCGACTATGGCATCGCCGACGGCGTGGCCATTGCGTGCGACGCGCTGAGCACCTGGCTCTACGATGACGACGCCGCGACGCTGGCACTCAAGTACGGCCCGGTGTACGAGGAGCTGCGTGGCGAGCTGGATGGCAGCTACTTTGAGGACCGGCTGCGCGAGCTGGTGCTGGAAAACGACCATATGGCGCTGGTCGAGCTGGTGCCGGTGGACGCCGCCGAGGGCGCAGAGGGTGCCGAGGCCGCCGAGCTAGCAGCCAAGCGCGACGCCATGACCAATGCCGAGCTGGCCGACGTGGTCGAACGCACGGCCGTGCTGCGTGCCGCACAGGAGGCCGAGGACACGCTCGAGGCCAAGGCCACGCTACCGCGCCTGCGCGTTTCCGACATTGGCGAGGCGCGCCCCGAGCCGCCGCTGGTCGTGGACACGACTGCGCCCATCCCCTGCCTGCGCCACGGCATCCCCACCAACCGTCTGGCCTACGCCATGCAGTACTTCGACCTGAGCTGCGTCGCATTTGAGGACCTGCCCTATGTGACGCTGCTCTGCCGCCTGCTCAAACAGCTGCCCACGAGCGAGCACTCGGCCGAGGAGCTCGACAACGTGCTCGCCGGCAAGCTGGGCTTTTTGAGCTTTACGACCGAGGTCATGACCCAGCCCGACGTGGACGGCGTGCGCCCCTACCTGCTGGTGAGCGCCGGCGCCCTGTCCGAGAAGATTGATGCGCTGGCAAGCCTGCCGCGCGAGGTGTGGTCGAGCACGCTTTTGCTCGATGCCGACGCCGACCGCGTGCGCGACGTTCTCACGCAGATTCGCATTGGGCTTGAGCAGGGCTTTATCAACAACGGTCACTCGGCGGCGCTCGGTCGCGCGATGAGCTACAGCTCGCCTTCGGCCGTGGTGCGCGAGCAGCTTTCGGGCGTGGACTTCTATCTGTTCCTGCGCGACCTGCTCGACCACTTTGACGAGCGACTGGACGACCTGCGTGCCAAGCTTGCCGAGCTGGCAGGCCGCATCTTTGTGGCCGACGGCTGCCTGGCGAGCTTTACCGGCAGCGATGAGGACTTTAACGCGTACTGGGCCGCCGCGGGCGACCTGGGGCTGGGCGCTGGCGACGGCGCCGATGCCGGCCGCGACGCGCTCGTGGTGCCGGCGCCGTGCGACCGCCACGAGGCCTTTGTCATCCCCAGCGACATCTGCTTTGCGGCAAGCGCGTGCGACCCGCGTCGTCTGGGCATCGACGTGACGGGCGCCTGGGCGGTTGCCGCCAACGCGCTCTCCTACGACTACCTGTGGAACGAGATCCGCGTTAAGGGCGGTGCGTACGGCTGCGGATTCCGCGCGGCCGGCGAGCGTCAGGCGGCGTTCTACACCTACCGCGACCCGGCAATCGACCCCTCGATTGAGCGTGTGGCGCGCGCAGGCGAATGGCTCGGCAGCTTTGAGCCCGACGAGGCCGCCTTTGAGGGCTTTATCGTGAGCTGCGTGAGCGGCATGGACGCGCCGGTGAAGCCGTACACGCTCACCAAGCGCCGCAACACGACCTACCTGGCCGGGCTCGATCCGCACGCACGCGAGGAGCGCCGCGCCCAGATGCTCGCCGCCACGCCCGGTGAGCTTCGCTCGCTCGGCGCCGACGTGACGCGCATTGCAGCCGAGTCGCCTACCTGTGTCTTTGGCGGCCGAGACGTCATCGCCAAGAGCAACGCCGGCTTTAACGTCGTCGACCTGCTGGGCTAATGCACAAAGGTAGATTTTTAGGACATGCCTGAAAATCTACCTTTTCTTTTGCCGCGGACCGGGCAGGCGGCCCGACTTCGGCCCGCCCCGTCCCACCAGTTTTATCTCGATCTGTAACAGCTAGGCCCATTTATGTCGAGTTACTGTTACAGATCGAGACAAACCGCCGCAGACATCCGCCCTTCAGCAAAAACCACCGCAAAGTGGACAGGTGTCTTTGTGTTGATTCGAACACTTGTTCTATACGTACACATGTTCTATAGTAGGGGTGCTTGCATCGGACCTAAATTGCAACTAGGATATAGTTGCAGAATGTGAGGCGGGATGACTCGGCCCGATAAACTCATCGCCCAACTGCTTAGCTGCCCTTCGACGTATCGGTATACCGATTTTTTAAAAGTCATGGCTTCATATGGCTTTGAAATGGACAGCAAAGGCAAGACATCCGGATCGCGCGTTCGCTTCTACAGGCCATCAGATGGCAGGATGTTCGTAATGCACGCGCCGCATCCATCTGACGAATTGACAGCGGGGACCATTCGAAACATCGTTCGATTTCTGCAAGATGTCAGAGGTAGTCATGAGTAACGTTTTGGCATACAAGGGTTATTTCGCCCCAGTCGAGTTCGATGCCGAACAGCATGTGCTAACAGGTATGGTCACCGGCATTAGGGACGCAATCATATTTGAAGGCTCCACGGCTGAAGAAGTGGAGCAATGCTTCCACGACGCCGTCGACGATTACCTTGAGTTTTGCGCCGAGAAGGGCAAGGAACCCGAGCGGGCTTTTAAGGGGTCGTTCAACGTAAGAACGGGCTCTGAGCTCCACAAGCAAGCAGCGCTGGCAGCGGCAAAGAAGGGTGAGTCACTCAATAAGTTTGTGACTGAAGCAATCGCCGCGGCGTTATAGCATTAACGCATAGGCCCAAACAACCACAAAGGGCGCAGTTCGCAGGCAAGTTTGCGGTAGCTTTACTGCCCATGTTGCGTTTGCCCAGATAAAACCTGCCAAAATAAACCTGTCCCTTTTTGGTAGGTTTGAGAGATGAGGCTGGGATGGATAAGGCTGAGTTGCGGCGGGCGGTGATTGCCCGGCGCAATGCTCTTGATTTGGATGTGCGGGCGGCAAAGTCAGCCGCTATCTGCGCGCGGCTTGTTGAACTGATGGATCGCTTGGGTGCCGCGGCACCGCACACCGTTGCCGTCTATGCCGCGATGGGTTCCGAAGTCGACCCAGCCGCGTTTGTCGCTGCGGCCGCCAAACGCGGCTGGCGCGTGGCCTATCCGTGCATGCTCTCGGCAAGCGACGCCGCCGCATGCGGCCAGCGCATGTGCATGCGGGCAGTCTCTGCCGGCGATGCGTCCGAGGCCCCGTTTATCGCCCACCCTACGCGGGCCTTCGCAGCCACGGACATCGACAGCGACCACTTCCCCATCGTGCCCGCCAAGGCCCTCGACATGATTATCGTGCCGCTCGTTGCTTTCGACCGCACCGGCGCGCGCCTGGGCTACGGCGGCGGCTGTTACGACCGCTACCTGCCCACAGTTGCACCTGAACGCCTAATCGTCGGCATCGCCTTTGACGAACAGCGCGTCGACCACGTTCCCACCGA
>URTB01000129.1 GCA_900550595.1 uncultured Collinsella sp. | reverse complement strand
AAAAAGCCCAGGATCGTGGTGTCGACACCGTAGTGATCGAGGGTGAACGAGACGTTGAGACCCTTGCCGTTGGGCGTGTAGACCGCGTCGCGCGTGCGGGTTACGGTATTGGCGGAAAGACCGTCGCAGGCAATGTTATAGTCGATGGCGGGATTTGCAGTGAGCGTGTAAATCATGTAAGTTCCTTTCACAAGGCAACGTGTTAATGAAAGTATATTCCACGCTTCGGGAAAAGACCATAGCAACTCGGCGAACGGTGTAGAACGCGTGCAGGGCGGCGGGATGAGGGGCAAAAGAAACAGGATCCTTGTCCTGTCGCTCGCCCACAATATACAAAAATGGCGCCCCAGCCTAAACCGGGACGCCATACACGCGAAAATAATGAGTTTCGCTTACTTGCGATCGAGCTTGCGGACAGCAACGCGCTTGCTGTACTCATCGACGTGACCGAAGTCGCCGATGCCGACGGACTCGGCAACGTTAGCGCCGGTAGCCATAGCGAGCTTCATGGCCTCCTCGACGTTGTCGCGATCCCTGTACCACTTGTGCAGGAACGCAGCGAGGGTGCAGTCGCCGGCGCAGACAGAAGAGACCAGCTTGATGTTGAACTCACGCTTGGCGTACCAGATGTCCTCGCCGTTGGAGAAGTAAGCGTCGCCGCGGCTACCACGGGTGAGCAGCACGTTCTGAACGCCGGCGTCGTGGGCGAGCTTCATGGCAACGCGGACCTCGTCGTCGGTGTCGACCGGCACGCCGAAGATGGCCTTCATCTCGTGATGGTTCGGCTTAATGAGCAGCGGCTTCTTGTGAGCGAGCTCCTTGAGCTTGTCGGAGGACAGGTCCAGGACGACGTCGGCGCCACGAGCCTGAGCGTGCTCCATAACCTGGGCCAGGAAGTCGGGCGTAGCTTTGGGAGGCACGGAGCCGGAGACAATCAGGCACTCAAGATCGCCCGCGGTGTCCAGGATGTTGTAGAGCTCCTTCTGATGCTCCGGCGTAATCGGGGCGCCGGGGTTCAAGATGCCGTACTCGTGCTGGCCATCGTTGACGTAGGTGTTGATACGCGTGATGCCGTCGGTCCAGACCGGGCGGCACAGGCAACCCAGGTTCATGACCTCCTCGACGATAAACTTGCCCGTGAAGCCAGCGAAGAAGCCGAGCGCGACGGTGTCGACGCCCATCTTCTTAAAGGCGAAGGACACGTCGAGGCCCTTGCCGTTGGCCGTGTAGCTGGCCGAGCCGGTGCGGACGTTCTCGTCGGGCTCGAGCGGAGAGCTCGAAACCGTCATGTCGACAGCCGGATTAGCGGTTAGCGTGTAGAACATTTACAGTACCCCCTGTATATGTGAGGGCCGCGTGGCCGGCCCATTCCAACCACGCGGTTACCTCTGATACCAAATTAGCGAGCTGCAGACTCGAGCAGTGCCTTGACCTCGGCGGCGGTGTTGCAAGCGAGAGCCTTCTCGGCGAGCTCGTCGCACTCGGCCTTGGTCCACTGGCTGATGGTCTTGCGGGCGCGCAGGATCGACGGAGCGCTCATCGAGAACTCCTCCAGGCCCCAGCTGATCAGCAACGGCTCGAGCAGCGGATCGGCAGCGGCCTCGCCGCACATACCGACCATAATGCCGGCCTTCACGCCGCTCTCGATGATGTTCTTGAGCGAGCGGAGCACCGCGGGATAGTACACCTGGTACAGGTTGGAGATGGTGTCGTTGCCACGGTCGGCGCACATGGTATAGCCGATCAGGTCGTTGGTGCCGATGGAGAAGAAGTCGGCGACCTCGGCAAGACGGTCAGCGAGCAGCGAAGCGGCGGGCGTCTCGACCATGATGCCGACCTCGATGTTCTCGTTGAACTTGCGACCCTCTTCGGTCAGCTCGGCCTTGCACTGCTCGACGAGCTCCTTGACAGCCACGACCTCCTCGACGCAGGTGACGAGCGGGATCATGATCTTGACGTCACCGAAGGCGCTGGCGCGCAGCAGGGCGCGGAGCTGGACCTTGTACTGGTCGGGATTGGCCAGGCAGTAACGCACAGCGCGGAAGCCCATGAAGGGGTTGTCTTCCTTGACCATGTGCAGGTACGGGATCTCCTTGTCGCCGCCCACATCAAGCGTACGAATGATGACCGGAGCGCCCTTGAGCGCGCTGGCGACCTTGCGGTAGGCGTTGAACTGCTCCTCCTCGGAAGGAAGCTCAGCAGAGTCCATGAACAGGAACTCGGAGCGGAACAGACCGATAGCCTCGGCGTCGTGATCGAGCGCGTTGGGCACGTCATCGGGGTTACCGATGTTGCAGGCAATGATCTTCTTGATGCCATCGGCAGTCACAGAAGGCTTGCCGCGGAAGGCCTCGAGGGCTGCCTTCTCGGCAGCGAAGGCCTCGGCCTTGGCGGTGTAGGCGGCGAGCGTCTCCTCGTCGGGATCGGCCTCGACGATGCCCTTGCCACCGTCGACGACAACGGTCATGCCGTTGCGCAGTGCGGTGCAGCTGTTGGAAACCGAAAGGACAGCCGGGATCTCGAGGGCGCGCGCGATAATCGCGGAGTGCGACGTACGGCCACCGGTCTCGGTGACGATACCGGCAACGTGGGCCTTATCGATCGTGGCGGTCATGGACGGCGTAAGGTCGTGCACGACAACGACGGTGTTCTCGGGCAGGACGGAAAGGTCGACGACCTCCTTGCCCAGCAGCTCGGCCAGAATACCGGTGCGGATGTCGGCGATATCGGCCGCGCGCAGACGGAACATCTCGTCGTCCATGGACAGGAACATGTTCTCGAACATGGTCGAGGTGTCCATGAGCGCCTGCTCGGCGCAGGTGCCGCCGTCAATGGCGGCGTTGATGGCGTCGGTCATGCCCGGGTCCTGAGCCAGGACGATGTGTCCGCTCATGATCTCGGCCTCGGCCTCGCCCACCGTCTCCTTCATGTGGTCGGCCTGAGCCTGGGTCTTCTCACAGAAGACCGAAAGAGCGGACTGATAGCGCTCTTTCTCTGCTGCCGAATCAGCAACCTGGTGCGGTTCAAACGTCAAGTCGGGATCGACGGCGACCATGACGGTGCCGATTCCGATTCCCTCGGATGCGTTGACTCCCTGATACATTCCCATTCCTCTCTCCGTGTCATGTGATAAAGCGTTTTGCCATATCCATGACAAAAGAGCGCAGCTACCTTGATACAGGTCACTGCGCCCCCAAGTATGAACTTAATTGTTCAACATGCGACCCGTTTGAGTTCTACTCGCCAAGACCGCTCTTGATGAGCTCGATGGCAGCAGCCAGAGCCTCGGCCTCGTCAGCGCCATCGCACTTGACCTCAACCTCGGTGCCACAGGGGATACCAGCAGCCATGAGGGCCATCGGGGACTTGCCGTTGACCTCCTTCTCGGGGGTGACGACCGTCACGTCGCAGGCGTACTTGCCCATGGTGGAGGCGAAGAGACCAGCGGGACGCATGTGAAGACCCTGAGGATTAACGAGGGTAGCCTTCTCAGAAACCATAATTGACTCCTTTTTGTGTTTAACCCCTGCCAACCATGCGACAGGAGCCATACTCACGACGTTGTTTATATTAACTCACATCAAACTGTTTTTCATTGTGTTTCGCACGAATTATTGGACGGATGTCGTTCCTGTACGCTCGCCTGCCGGGCGGGGCGGTTAAGTTTGCTGCTCTACAGTCCTGCGCAAGACGGAAAGCACATTAAGTGCTTTCCTTTGCGTGCGGAACTCGCGACAAACTTAACCGCCCCGCCCGGCAGGCGAGCTGCGGAAACTTGGTCGGTCCAGAGTAATATCGTGAGAACGGAATTCTGGCTGAATATTTATCCGCATGGACGATCCGATAGACAGGCCGCGCTATCCCCTTCTTCTAAGTTGCGGTGAAATAGGGACTGCATTTGGAGTTGAATCGTTTAAACAGTCCCTATTTCACCGCAACTTGTGGGAGGGGTAGAAAAAGGGGGAGGCCCTGGAGAGGGTCTCCCCCTTTGTTACAGAGGCGATATTATTCGCGCGTTGCGGGATTACACCAGACGGGCGTTGATCGTCTTGGCGATCTCGGCGGCGTCGGTGGAACCCTTGACGGTGGCACGGAAGCCCTCGTCCATAAGCGCCTCGGCGACCTTGGACAGGATCTTGAGGTGCGTGGTGCCGGCCTGGGCACCGGGAATGAGCAGGGCGATAGCCACGTTGACGGGAGCGCCATCCATGGTGTCCCAACCGGTCACGCCAGAGTCGTCCTTGACGACGATGACGGCGGCATCGGTAATGGCATCGGACTTGGCATGCGGAATAGCGAAGCCCTCCATCATGCCCGTGGAGCCCTCGGCCTCGCGGGCCAGGAAGGCATTCATCACGGCATCGGCGTCGTCAGCGACACCGGCCTTGACAGCCTGGTTGGAGACAAAGCTCAGGGCCTCGTCACGAGAAGCGAAGTTCTCGGCGACAAAAACGTTCTCGACCTTCACGAAATCGGCAGCCTCGGCCTTGGGAGCCTCGACGGCAGCGGCCTTGGGGGCCTCGACCGGCTTAGCGGGAGCGGCAGGAGCGGCCTTCTGGCTCTTCTCGAAGTCATACTTCTTGAAAGCGACGAACAGGATGCCACCGACCACAGCGCCGATGAGGATCGCGAGGACCCACAGCGGACCGTTCTCGACAACGGGCAGGACCAGGAAGCCACCGTGGGGCGCCGGATCGTGAACGTTGAACATAATGGTCAGGATCGAGGCGATGGAGGAACCGAGCATCATGA
>URTB01000128.1 GCA_900550595.1 uncultured Collinsella sp. | reverse complement strand
CGAGATAGGCTCCGGTCTCGTGGGCTCGGAGATGTGTATAAGAGACAGATGCAGACGATAATCATGATCAGGTTCATGGGATTGCCGCTTGGATCGGCATAAACGGGCAACGAGGTAATGCCGGGCATAACAAAGCCGAAGCACTTTGCGCCGAGAACAACGGTAAGCGCACCGCCAATGCCATCCGCAATCATCGCAGCGATAAGCGGAGTCCTGTTAGGAACCTGAACGGTAAACAAGGCGGGCTCGGAAATTCCCATAAATGCTGAGAAGGCGCACGTCATTGCAGCGGACTTGAGCTTTTCGTCGGTCATGCGCAGGGCTGCACCAAAAGACGCACCGCTTTCGGCGAGGTTATGGCAGAAAGAGATCGGGAGCAGATAGTCATACCCAAGCGTTGCGATATTGGAAATCTGGATAGGGCTCGTTGACTGATGCATGCCGAAGAGCACGATAAGCGGCATAAAGAAGCCCAGCAGAAAACCGGCAACGGGGCCTAACGTCGAGAATAGCCAAACGATACCGTTGGCAAGACCAAGACCGCACCAGGCACCAATCGGAGCGAGCACAAACAGGTTGACGGGAATCACGATAGCAAGGGAGAGCGCCGGAACGACAACGAGCTTAAAAAGATCCGGCACGACTTTGTCGATTGCACGATATACAAAAGACAAGCCAATGACGCCAAAGATAACCGGGAACACGGAATCGGCGTAGCTAAAAATCGGCACCGCAAAACCGAACAGCGCAAGGGGCGTCTCGCCCGTACCGACAGCGTTGACAATGGTCGGGTACATCAGCGATCCGGCAACACAAAGCGCAAGCGAACGGTTGACCCGGAACTTATCAGCTGTAGACATTGCCAGCAAAAACGGCAAGAAGTAGAACGGGATATCCGAAATCATATTGAATATCGCAAAGTCGCCGGCACCCGTGTCGATTCCAAAAGCCGCGATAGCAGCCAGGATGCCCTTTACGATGCCTCCCGCCACCAGTGCGGGAATGATAGCGGAAAAGATGCCGGTGATGATATCGAATACGCGAGCCGAACCTTTTTGGAGCTCAGGCTGCTCGGCGTCGGCGGAGACCTCGCCACCCATCCTGTCACCTAGCATGGGCTCCAATTCGTCATATACCGACCCCACGCTGGCGCCGATGATAACTTGCCACTGTCCGTCTTTAACCTGCGCGCCCAAGGCGCCGTCAAGCGTCTTAAGGGCCTCCAGGTCTGCCTTGCTATCGTCCTTCAGGTTGAATCTGAGCCTTGTAATGCAGTGCGTTGCCATAACAACGTTATCGGCGCCGCCCACGAGCTCGAGGACACGAGCGGCCAGTTCCTTCTTGTCTGCCACGACAATCACTCCTACCCAAGATCCTCGCCATTAGTGGCGATACATTTCTGATACCAATAGAAAGAGTCTTTACGCGAGCGCTCCGCAGTGCCGTTGCCGCAATTATCCAGATCGACATAGATAAGCCCGTAGCGCTTGTCCATCGTAAGAGGACCGCAGGCAACAAGGTCAATGAATCCCCAGATCATGTATCCGCGCACGTCAACGCCATCGATCACCGCTTCTTTAAGGCACTTTATGTGCTGGCGCAAATAATCGATTCGATACTCGTCGTGGATGCTGCCATCCTCCTCGACTACATCAGATGTACCGAGGCCGTTCTCGGCGATATACAGAGGCAGCCCATAGCGGTCATACATCTGGTTAAGGGTAACCCTCAGGCCAATGGGATCGAGCTGCCAGCCCCACTCACTCGTCTCGAGATAAGGGTTCTTGTTTGCCATGACCAGATTACCCGCAGTCTTCTCCCATCCCTGATCGCAGGTGGATACCTGGGAAAAGTAGTACGAAAAGGCCAGGAAGTCGACCGTGTTGCGAGCGATGAGCTCTTCATCGCCCGGTTCCATTTGAATCTCGATATCACACGCATCGAAATAGCGATTCATATAAGCGGGGTATTTTCCACGAGCCATCACGTCCGTATAGAACCAGTTGGAATACTGGTCGTCGTGAATAGCCTGCATGTTATCTTCGGGACGGCAGGTGGCGGGATACGTACAGAATCGAGCGATCATGCCGCCAACGGGAGTATCGGGCGAAAGACGATGGACAATCTCGACGGCACGCGCATTGGCAACGAACTCGTGGTGCAGGCACTGGAAGATGGCTCGATCGAAGTTCTCCCCCTCTTCGTCTTTGACCAGACAGACCCCGTCCCAAGGCGAAAAACGCGCTGCATTGAACTCGTTAAAAGGCAGCCAGAAATCGACCAGATCGCCCAATTCCGTAACGATTGTCTCGACATAGCGGGCGAAGAAATCAATCGTCTTGCGATTCTTCCATCCCCCATATGTGGTGACAAGATTTACCGGGATGTCATAGTGGAGCATGGTGACGAAGGTTTTAATGCCGTGCTTTTTGCACTCACCCAGCATGCTTCGATACCACTCGATGCCTTCGCGGTTAGGCTCAAGATCATCTCCGTTAGGATAGATTCGGCTCCAGCAAATAGAAGTGCGGAACAGCTTGAGGCCCATCTCCGCAAAAAGCGCGATGTCCTCACGGTAGTGATGATAGAAGTCGTTACCGCGCCTAAACGGGTAGAACTCAACACCATCATCTGCGAGAGCGTTCATTAGTTCGTCATGGCAGAAGGGGTTGTTTTGATGCTTGTCCTCAATCTGGTCATGAGTCCAGGTACCATCCAGCCATCGACAATCCTGCGTCGACTTTCCCTTTCCGCCCTCATTCCAGGCGCCATCGGCCTGCGAGCACGATATGGCTCCGCCCCATAAAAAGTCGGAGTCAAACCCATGTTTTAACTTACTCATTTGCCCTCCTTGATCGGATGCTCCAGCGGATAACCCAATACTAGGAAGAACAAGATGCATAAGATATCGCATAGAAAGCGTTTGTTTATAACATTTTTTTAGATATAATACCGTTTAAGGCATCGATTCTACCGTTCACCCTTGGAACACCCCATGGATTCGAATCTCAAACAGCTGCTCTATACGCATACCGAGACCGAAGAGTGGCATCGCACACATCCGGGAGAGCTCAGCCCGCGATATAACAGGGTGGAAACCACAACCATTAACGGCGAAGAGGTCTATCTGTTTGATTGGAAAGAAACTCTCGACGAAAACCCCGTGGGCCTTATCAAGGAGTCGCGCTTTACCGATATTCCTCCTCATATCAATCGGGATATGGAGCTTAACTACGTGTACGACGGCGTCTGCACGTTTATCGTCAACGGACGGTCACTGCTCCTTAAAAAGGGTGATGTGCTCATTTGCAACACCGGCGTAGTCAGAAGCGTTCCATACGTTAAGGGCGAGCATGATATCGTCATTTCGATCGTCTTCAAAAAAGAAATGTTCGATTCGTTGTTCCTGAGCCAGCTACCCGGCGCGTCACCATTAACGAATCTTCTATTTGATTTTGTGTCCAAAAACCGCGAGGCCCGAAAATATCTCATTCTTCCAGAGGAATACGCCCGACATGCGCGACGCCTCATCGAGATGCTCTTTATCGAATATCACTTTAAAGATGCCTATTCCAATGAACTCATGAGGCACCTCGCCGTCAGCCTATTCCTTGTTCTCATTCGAGGACTGTACCGACGCTCCGCAACTGATAACCAGGCGATCATGTCGGACGAACGCATCGTGTCGATTCTGAATCATATTGAGCGAAGCTACGGCGACTGCACACTCGAAAGCATTGCGAGCGATACGGGTTATAGCACCAGCTATCTCAGCAGCTTGATCAAGCAAAAAACCGGCAAAACGTTTTCGCAAATCAAGCTCAACCAGCAGCTCACAGAGGCGGCATATCTTCTCAATAACACCGAGCGCAGCGTGCAGTATGTAGCCCGAAAAGTCGGCATCTCCAACATGTCATTCTTTTACTCAAAATTTAAAGAAGCATTCGGCGAAACGCCAGGTGCGTTCAGGACGCATCGGTCTAATTAAAGGCGTTATTACTCAGACCGATCAGCTTCGCGCGACACGGGAATGCGCAATCGAAGCAGCGAGCGCATCGCCTCTACCAGCACAAAGCCGGCGATGCCAACCGTGACCACAACGTCGAGCGGTGTGCCCACAAACCACAGCAGCCCCATGAGATACGACCCGGCATTAAACGCAAAGTGCAGCAGAATCGTGTAGCGAAGCTTTCCGGTGGTCACGAGTACCCAACCAAAAATGAGGCCGGCAGCGCCCGCGTAGCAGCCCTGCACCCAGTTCATGTGCATAAAGCCGAAGACCGCCGCCTGCAGCACGATTGCCGCGGCGACGCCCCAGGTACTCGGGGCCGCCCAGGGCACTATGGCGCCGTCCTGCGCGTTCGCGCGGCGCCGGCGCTTCCAGAACGAACGGCACTGTGGATTAAACGCACGCAGCGAAAACTCAAAGATGATGCCGCGCACCAGGAGCTCTTCGCAAAACGGAGCGCCGAGCACTGTGGTCAAGACAGCAAGAAGGCTGGTATCGCCCATGCCCGTCTCCTCGACGAGCTCGCTATAGTCTGCCGCGACCTCGGGCAGCAGCGACAGTACGCCGTCGCATAGGTAGCTAATGACCACCTGCATGGATAGGCCGATCACGACAACGCAGGCAATGCGCTTCCATGCCGCGCCTGCTCCCCCGCCGAGTGGGCGTTCGCCTTGCCGGCGCGCCATGAAGGAGCGGGGCCACAGATAGCGCCACCACAGCAGCGCCATCAAAAACGACGCCGTCTGAGCGGCAGCCTGGAACC
>URTB01000127.1 GCA_900550595.1 uncultured Collinsella sp. | reverse complement strand
GGGTCTGACTACGAATCAGAACGTCATAGGTTCGAATCCTATACGCCGCACCAATTGACTTTAAAGCTCCCGGCAACGGAGGCTTTTCTTATGTGGGAGCATTGCGGAGATTCGAACCTCGGTCGAGGCGCGAGCGTCAAGAAAACGCGGAGCGTTTTCAGCGAGCGGGCGAGCACGCCGGCAGGCGGGCGAAGCCGGCGCGGATTCGCGCAGCGGATGCGCGGAATCCTATACGCCGCACCAATTGATCTTGAAGCTCCCGGCAACGGGGGCTTTTCTTATATCGCGATACGTCGAGGATCGCGCCAAGTGCTCCAAATGAGTAAAAATCAAATTCGATAACTTTTTTTGAAAAAACGCTTGACCATTATTCAGTCCATGTGCATAATAATCAACAAGTCGCGGCGTTACCTCAGCTGGATAGAGGGTCTGACTACGAATCAGAACGTCATAGGTTCGAATCCTATACGCCGCACCAATTGAACTTGAAGCCTCCGGCAACGGAGGCTTTTCTTTTATGACGGCATCCTATGGATTCGAACCTCGGTCGAGGCGCGAGCGTCAAGAAAACGCGGAGCGTTTTCAGCGAGCGGGCGAGCACGCCGGCAGGCGGGCGAAGCCGGCGCGGATCCGCGAAGCGGATGCGCGGAATCCTATACGCCGCACCATTTGAGATTAAAGCTCCCGGCAACGGGGGCTTTTCTTTTACGTAAGCACTGCATGGATTCGAACCTCGGTCGAGGCGCGAGCGTGAAGCGGACTATTTCTTATCGACTCGTGTAAGATTCCGAGTAGGTGTCGCGGCCCATCCGCGACCACTCCTTCTTTCAACGACTGATCAGGGTGATATTTCGTGGCAGAGCGTCCGACATACAAGCTCAGGTTTCTCGACCCCAAAAAGCGTTTTCCATCGATGCCAGAGCAGCCTGCGGGGCGCTCATACGGTGTTGTCTGGAAAGTGTTTGGCGAGGACCCCAAAGAGTCGTGCTATGTCGTCGAATTCGTCGGCAAAACTCACATATCGCTCTTGGGCTACGTGAGCGTGTCGGGCAAGGTTTATAAGGTTGATCGTCCTGTTCGGGAAGTACCGTTGCCCGAGGAGCCTGACATGGAGCTGGTCCTTCACGAGTCCGATTCCAGTATTGGCGAGATTATGGTGAGGGAAGCTAACGGTGCAATGCGCGCGTGTGCGCGAACTGCCGGCTCTCCCGAAGGCCCCATGCGCGAGCAGTCCGACCACGAGACATGGAATTCGACCCGCGCCCTTCCTTTCGGCGAGTTCATGGCCTCGATGTTCTTGCGCTACGTGATATTTGCCAACTCCGAAAGCGCTATTGCGAACACGGCGGGCGTCGACGGTCTCGATGCAGGCATGCAAAACGTTGTCGACAAGATCAAACTCGTAAAGTTGCCCGAGCCGGTCGAGGTGTTTTTGGGCTTTGACACGGCACCGCTCCCCGATGCTATCGAGACGCTGCTTTACCGTGTTGACCATGCCGAGAATCCGAGCGGTATCGAGCGTTATGCCGCCGCCCTTATGAGCGAGATCGACTTGCCCCGCCTGCGCACCATTGCTGCCAAGTCCGAAATGAGCCTAGCGCGCATTGACCGCTCAAAGCTGTTCTATCTCAATTTTGATCGTAGCCTGCTGGACCAGGACGAGATTTACATACTGCTTGCCATCGAGTGCCGTCTCAACCGCCTCTCCGGCATCCTTGAGCGCATCGGGGCCGGATTGGCCCCCGCGGCATCCTCGCCGAGCCTTGAGGGCTGCGCGCTCTTTGATGCGTGGCATATCGCCAAGACGACCAACGATGTTCCCCGACTGCTCGATACGACCTCGAGCGACAACCCGTGGGGCAAACCCGGAACGGTAGCTTGCCAGCCGGGCGGTGAGTGGGATGTGCGTACCCGCTTCGCGCGTATCGTCGAGGCGCTTAACGTGGTCACACGGCTCGACTATACCTATCGGGCAAACGTTGCCGAGGGGATTATGCTCGTTCGGTTTGGGCACTCTGTCGTGGATGCCATGCCACAGCGTGAATACGACGCTCAGGAGGATGTCTGGCGCGAGTTGGACGAGAACGCGCGTGTGATTTGGGCCGCGGAGCACGACGCGCGCGTGGCGCTTACGCTGGCAGCGGCTTGCTTTGCCGCAGGTGCCTGCATTGCGCGCTGCTATGTTCAGATTGCGGCTCCCGACGGCGAGCAGGGCGAGCGCGTCATTGCAACATATTCCTTTGGGCGTGCGGCCTATCTGGCCAATTGCGTGCCTGTCGCCAAGGATCTTGAGAGCATGGATATGGACGATATGCCGTGCAAGCGCATGCTTGAGGCATATGAGTCGGACGCGCCGGATGCGATTGAGCCTGCAGAGGTTCACGCTCGCCCGCGTGACGACCACCGTTCGCTGCCGCCGGCGTTGCGCGACCTGCTGCTTGCCGATACGGCTGATGAGCTCGAGGTCATGGAGATGGACGATGACCCGTATGTGGCGCGCGTCGTTGAGTTGCGCGAGCAGGCAAAAGTTGACCGTGCAAGCGCGTTTGAGGGCTTTTCCCGTCTTGTTGAGGAGCTGGAGGCCAAGTGCGCCGTTGCCGAGCTTTTGGCAACGGGTCCGGTCCAGACGCAGTTTTGCGACAACCAGCTGGTACGCATGGTGCTGCCGGTAATGGAGGAAGACCGCTCCGTTCGTATTTTGCGTGCTCCCGATGCTCTGTACTTTGCCCAGCACGAGATCTGCAGTTATTACGCCGATCAGGAGGATTTTGAACGGGCATTGCCCGAGGTGCGTCGTCTTTACGATCTGGCTCGCTCGTCCATGCAATCGCACTTTGCGCTCATCAACGTGCTGGCGCGCCTGGAGCGCTTTGACGAGATTATCGAGGTGGCGCGACACGGCCTGCGCATTGCCAGTGACCGTTCCGCAATCGGTTATCTGTTCTATCGTCTGGCGTTTGCCTATTGGAACTGCGACCAGCTCGAGCTCGCGTTGGCGTGCTACCGCCTCGTGCCGCGCGGCGAGGAGTCGGGTAGCAGCGCGTTGGAGGAAATGCAGGGCCTTATGAACGAGATGGGCGTCAATGAGCCGCCGACGTTCGAGGATGCGGTTGAGACCATCCGTAAGGCCGGGCTCGAGCTGCCTCCCGTGTCCGCCGTGACCAACCAGCTGGCGGATGCCGCCGTGCAGCTGGTCGATAACGGCTTCTTTTTCCTGGCGCGCGTCTGCATCTTCCAAATGTGGCGCACCATGGGTAACGATGAGCTCGGCTCCCTCAGTCGCTCGCTGGGGTAGGGGCGATATAGAGGGGCCGCACCGCGCTATTTGTATCGGTGCGGGCGGGAGGACCCGGCAGGATCGGTAAGGCATAAAGCCGCCGAGCCTGCTAAAACTGTTAAACTCTGCTAAAGTTGCTAAACTTTGTTAAAGTTGTTAAAACTAGCAGAGGAGGGCAGAATGACGAAAGCTGTTAACCCCTTTAAGCCAACGGCGGGCATGAATCCGCCTGAGCTTATCGGACGGGACACTGTTTTGGATGACTTTGCCGAGGCTCTTGAGAATGGTCCTGGTGCCCCCGATCGACTCATGCGCATCTCGGGCGTCCGAGGCACAGGTAAAACGGTGCTCCTTAATGCATTGGGTGACCTTGCACGCAAAAAAGGATTCGAGGTCGTTGATGTTGCCTCCAATGCTGGTTTTTGCAACAGAATCCTCGAGGCTCTGCAGCGAAACGTTCGTCTTGAATCAATCTCGATTTCCCCATCGATTTTAGGGGTCAGCCTTGGCTCCATGGAGATGTCGAAGTCGGCCTCTCATCTGGGCGAGGCGATGTACGATGCTGCGAAGCGCGGTGGTCTGCTCATTACGCTCGACGAGATCCAGGATGCCTCAACTGAGGAAATGCGCGAGCTAGGCAATGAGATGCAGCTCTTGATCCGCCAAGGAGCGAATGTCGCTTTCGCTTTCGCCGGGCTGCCGACATCGGTAGATGGCGTGGTGGTGGATGATACGTTGGCGTTCCTTCAGCGAGCCAAACATGTTGAACTTACTCGGCTTTCCGATTTTGAAGTTGGCGGATCGTTTGAGGATACGATGAGACGAGCGGGCAAGGAGCTCGACAAAGGTGCCGCTGAGCTATTAACAAAAGCTTCGGCAGGCTATCCCTTTATGGTCCAGCTGGTCGGATATTACGCTTGGCAGGTTGCTGCGCGCAGTGGGGCGGAGAGCGTGAGCGAAGAGGCGGCTCGTAAGGGTATCCAGGCGGCTCTTGATAGCTTTAATGCTATGGTGATTGCCCCAGCGCTGCGCAGGGTGTCGGAACGGCAGTTTCAGTATCTCGCGGCGATGGCTCAATGCGAGGGCGTCGATATCGCCAACGGCGATATCGCCAAGAAGATGGGTTTGCCGGCGAACAAAGTTGGGTCATATCGCAAGCGTCTGATCGATGCGGGGTTGATTGAGCCCGCGGGCTATGGCTGTGTTTCGTTTGCAATTCCGTACATGCGCGATTATCTGTTGGAGACCGTTCGAGAGAACTAATAAAGAATGGGCTGTCCGCGCTGTCGCTGGGGCCGTCCTTGTATCTTTGTCTCAATCTGTAACATCTGGAGGGGATTACGGCCTGCAAATGTTACAGATTGAGATGATTGACTGAGACGTTTACTGGTAAAAGAGAGGTAAAAGAGGAAACGCCTCAAAATTCCCCTTGCCCAACTTCGGCTGTTTGGTTACTATAGAACGGCTGTTACGGAGAGCTGACCGAGAGGCCGAAGGT
>URTB01000126.1 GCA_900550595.1 uncultured Collinsella sp. | reverse complement strand
CAGGCTTGGTCTCATGACTTATCGTCACATTCGCCTGACGGGCGACCTGTTCAAGACGCTGCTCAACCGCGTAGATGGCACGCGAGAGCTCAATAGGCTCCGTGGATCCAATGGGCACCGCCTCGCCCTCAGTTGCACGCTCGGCCTCGTCCAAGTTAGACAGCGTAAGGATGTCGTTGACAAGCGCTGTCAAGCGGCCCGCCTCACGATAGATGCGACCGCCAAAGTTGCGCAGGTCGTCCTCGCCCTCGACCATGCCGTTTGCGATGAGCTCGGCATAGCCCGAAATCGCCGTAAGCGGCGTCTTGAGCTCATGGGTGATATTCGCCGTGAACTCGCGGCGCATACGGTCGTTGTCCGCCAGCACCGCCATTTGGCGCTTGAGTTCCTGGCGCTGCGACTCGATACGCTCGAGCATGGGGACCATCTCGGCATAGGCGTGCTCATAGCTACGGCGTGGGTGGTCCAAATCTACCTCTTGCAACGGCGCGATGATGGCACGGGACTCGCGGCGCGCCATAAAAAACGAGAGTACCGCACCCGCTGCTGCGATAAGCAGCATCGGCGCCACCATCGACAGCAAAATCGCCGCAACGCCAGGCTGGGCCTGCGCCAAGCGGACAACCTGGCCGTTATCAAGGGCGACGGCGCGATACAGCATAATCTCGTCGAGCGTAGAGCTTGCGCGCTCCGCGGAACCCGAACCATTCTCAAAGGCCTCGATGACCTCGGGGCGATCGCCATGGTTGGGCAGTGTGGAAGGCGGCGCCTCGTTGTCGTAGGCAACCGATCCATCCTTGTTAATCAGCGTGATGCGCAAGTCCTCGCGATCAAGGCTACACAAGAACGGGATGGGCTCCTGCTGCTCGTCGAGGGCGGCAGCAATGAGCTCGGTTTCCTGCGCCAGGTTGGCACTCGTGGCATCCGCCAAGGTGTTTTGCACAAAGAACGCACCCAGCACCGTAAACGCCACGATAGCCGCCATGGCACAGACAAAGATCGTCACAAAAACGCGGTGGGACAGCGTATGTTTTCCCTGGGGGGCGAAGACCACGGGTTACTCCTCCGATGCGGTGACCGCGGTGTCGTCACCTTCGGCACCATCACCGGCAGAAGGCTCGGCCAAGCGGTAGCCCACGCCGCGCACGGTCTCGATGGCGCTGGCATGCTCGCCCAGTTTTTGGCGAAGCGTCTGCACGTGCACGTCAACGGTGCGCGAACCGCCGTCGAAGTCCCAGCCCCACACGCTCTGCAGCAACGACTCGCGGGTAAAGACCACGCCGGGCTTGCGCATGAGGTACTCGAGCAGGTCGAACTCGCGCAGGGTGAGCTTAAGCGGCTCGCCGGCAACGGTCACCTCGCGATGGCTGGGCGAGAGCACAATGTCGCCCACGTTGAGCACATCGCTCGCCTGCTTGACCATGCCGCCGCGACGCAGCAGTGCGCGGCAGCGGCTGGCGAGCTCCATGAGCGAAAACGGCTTAGTCAGGTAATCGTCGGCACCGCCATCGAGCGCCATCACCTTGTCGAGCTCGGTATCCTTGGCGGTAAGCATCATGATGGGCACCGTCGCCGTCAGGCGATCGGCACGCAGGCGACGCATAATCGCCAAGCCATCGGTATCGGGCAGCATGATATCGAGCAGCACGGCATCGGGCACCCGTCGCGCCACGGCAGCCTTAAACTCGCCGTCGCACGAAAAGCCCTCGGCCTCGATTCCCTGCTTGCGCAGCGCATAGACCGTCAAATCCCTGATGTTGTCATCGTCCTCGACGTAATAGATCATGTTGAACCCCTTTGCGGCCGACATGACCGCATCTTAACCCTAAAGGTGCCTGTACTAGATGGTATCAGCCAAAACGGCCCGTCAAATAATCCGCCGTGCGCGGATCGATCGGATTCTTGAAGAGTTGCGCGGTGGGCGCGTGCTCCACCAGCTCGCCCAGCAAAAAGAACGCGACCGAGTCGGAGATGCGCGCCGCCTGCTGCATGTTGTGCGTAACGACCACGAGCGTGCAGGTCTCCCTGAGCTCGCAGGCCAGCTGCTCCACCACCAGCGTCGATACCGGGTCGAGCGCCGAGGTCGGTTCGTCCATCAGCAGAATGTCGGGCTGCACGGCAAGTGCGCGGGCGATGCACAGACGCTGCTGCTGGCCGCCCGAAAGACCCAGACCCGATTCTTTGATCTTGTCTTTGACCTCGTCCCACAGGGCGGCGCGACGAAGGGAGTCCTCGACCAGCTCATCCAGCGCAGCGCGATCGCGCACACCCATACCGCGCGGACCATACGCGACGTTGTCGTAGATGCTCATGGGAAACGGGTTGGGGCGCTGGAACACCATGCCCACGCGCTGGCGAAGGCGGCAGATGTCGTAGTCGCCCAGGATATCTTGACCATCGAGCGCAATCTTGCCCTCGATGCGGCAGTCCTTGATGCCGTCGTTCATGCGGTTAAAGCAGCGCAGCAACGTGGACTTTCCGCAGCCCGAAGGCCCGATAAACGAGGTGATCTGCTTGTCGCGGATCTTGATATTCACGTCCTTGAGCGCATGATGGTCGCCATAGAACAGGTCGAGGCCCTCGACGTCGATGCGCGTCGGCGAGGCGGCAAGATCCTCTGCCGTGGGGCGAGTCGCATCCCCAACCTCGCGCTCGCGCGCGGCCTCGGCCTGCGCTTTCATGAGTTCTTCAAGCTCCGTGGGCTCCACAGCCGCAGCAGCCGTCATACCGCATACCTCCACATCGATATCAATTCAGCAGTATCGATAGTAGGAATCGCGGCTCATATGCACGTGAGCGCATTGTCAAGTGTTTGTAAGGGCGCCTACGCTACGCAGCGGGCAGCTCGATGGTAAAGACGGTATGCTCGGGCGTCGATTCGCACGCGATGGTACCGCCATGCGCGCATACAATCTCCTTGGCGATGGCAAGCCCCAGCCCAGCACCGCCGCGATTGGTCGCACGCGCTGCATCCAGGCGATAGAACTTCTCAAAGATCACCTTGAGCTTTGGCTCAGGGATTGGATCGCCCTGGTTCACAAATCGTACGCGTACGCCACCGTCGCCCAAACGCCTGGCCTCGATCGTGATCATCGAGCCTTCATAGCTATAGGCAACGGCGTTTTTCATGATGTTGTTGAATACGCGAGCCATCTTGTCGCCGTCCACGAGCACCGTCAGGTCCTCGCAGATATCAACCTGGGCTTCCTTGTGCTGTTCGTTGAGAATGGGATAGAACTCGTCGGCCACCTGCGCCAGCAATAGCCCCAAATCGACGTAGGCGCGGGTAAGCACGATATCGTGGAAATCGAAACGCGTGATGTCGAAGAACTCCTCGATGAGCGCGTCGAGCCGGTGGGCCTTGTCGAGTGCCACGCCTGTAAAGCGCGCACGCTGCTCAAGCGGCAAATCGGGAGCCTCCTGCAGGAGCGAAAGATAGCCCACCACACTGGCGAGCGGTGTACGCAGGTCGTGCGCCAGGTACGTAACCAGATCATCTTTGCGATGCGATTCGTCGCGCAGGGCCTGTTGAACCTTGCGCTCACAATCGCGCGCCCGATTGAGCGCACCCTCGACCTCGAGAAAGTCGCCGTCGATGGTATCCCACGTGTCAGGGCTATCGATCAGACGGTCCTGAATACGGGCGGCGATCACGCGGTCGGCATGCTGCTCGCCTTGCTCATAACCCTGGTAATACAGGGCGCGCCCGCAAAAGAACAGGACACAGACGGCGAGTGCCAGCACAAAGCCGAGCATGTTGAACACAAAGGCGGCGTCAAAGAACACGGGCTCGCCAATACCGCCAAGCGCCATGGCCCCGATCGCCAGCGTAATTGTCCACGCGGCACCGCCGATTACCACGCAACGGCGGACGATTTCGAATCGATCGATCAGCAAGAAGCCGACGAGCAGAACTGCCAGGATGCCAATGATATTATCAATGCCAATGAGTAGCAGACTCAGCAAAAAGAGCAGCACCGTCGCAAGCGCGCGGTTGTCGACGACCGCCCTTATGTATTCAAAGAGTCGATCGGGCACCTCGAATACCCGCCTATCGTCTTTTGTCATATCCACTTCCCCACCACCAAAGGCGTTATTCGATTATGTAGCCGACGCCCCAGACGTTTTTGATAAAGCGCGGCTTTTGGGCATCGTCGCCGATCTTTTCGCGCAGATGGCGGATGTGCACCATCACCGTATTGTTGGAGCCGGGCATAAAGTCCTCGTTCCACACCGCGCGGAACAGGTCCCCCACGGCCACCACGCTGCCACGATGCTCCACCAGATACAGCAAGATGGAATACTCGATGGGCGTGAGACGCACCGGTGCGCCGTCCACCGTCACACAACGAGCGTCGCGGTTGATCTCGAGGCCGTCGAGCTGGATGGTCGGTGACTCGACCGCCTGTGCGCGGCTGCCGTAGCTGGTGTAACGACGGAGTTGAGCATGAACGCGCGCTATGAGCTCCAGCGGACGGAACGGCTTGACCACGTAATCGTCTGCGCCCAGCGAGAGACCCTCGATCTTATCCTGCTGGGCATCGCGCGCCGTCAGCATAATAACGGGATAGGTATGGCCAGCGCGGATGGTGCGCAGCAACTCAAAGCCGTCGATATCGGGCAGCATGACGTCCAGCAGCGCCAGATCGAACTCCTGCTCCAAAATCGCCTTGGCAGCATCTGCTCCGCTATAGGCAATCTGAACATCAAAGCCCTCTTTTGTAAGGTAGATACCGACCAGGTCGGCGATGGCTTTCTCGTCATCAACTACCAAAATGCGCTCGTTCATGCGTGCTCCTCTCGCGCTCCATT
>URTB01000125.1 GCA_900550595.1 uncultured Collinsella sp. | reverse complement strand
ACGCGTACATACGCATGGACGCCATTTTTAATTTGGCTGAACGCAGCTACTATTCAGCAGTCTCCTCAAGCTCGGAAGTATCAAACTCAAAGTCATTACCGGGCAGGATGGCGTTGAGCACAATGCCCACCAGCGAGCCCACGGCAAGGCCCGAAAGCGAAATCGTCACGCCGCCCAGCTCCAGCACGATGGCACCGGCGGTACTGTAGGCAATGCCGAGCGAAAGCACGAGCACCAGAGCCGCCACCAGCACGTTGCGGTTGTTCTGGAAATCAACCTGATTCTCGATGAGGTTACGCACGCCAACGGCGCTGATCATGCCGTAGAGCACGAGTGACACACCGCCGATAACGCACGCCGGCATGGCGGCAATCACCGCAGCAAACTTGGGGCAGAACGAAAGCACAATGGCGCAGCAGGCGGCAATGCGAATCACACGCGGGTCGAACACACGCGTCAAGGCAAGCACGCCGGTGTTCTCGCCATACGTCGTATTGGCGGGGGCGCCAAAGAGCGATGCCAAGATGGTCGCCAGGCCATCGCCGAGCAGGGTACGGTGCAGACCGGGATCGGCAATGTAATTGCGTTCGCAGGTAGAGCCAATGGCGGAGATATCGCCGATATGCTCGATCATAGTTGCAAAGGCCAGCGGCATGATGGTGATGATGGCCGTCGTGGCAAGACCGCTATCGAACTGCGGGCCAAAGAGCGCAAACACGGTGTTGTCCCACACGATGGGCAGACCGACCCACGGAGCGGCGGCAACGCCCGAAAAATCGACCTCACCCAACGCGGCCGCAACGGTATAGCTCACCACGACGCCCAGCAGGATCGGCACGATCTTGACCATGCCGCGGCCCCAAATATTGCAGATGACGATGACGGCCGCAGCGACAACGGCAACAAGCCAATTGGTCTGGCAGTTGGCAATGGCAGAGCTCGCTAGGATCAGGCCGATGGAAATGACGATGGGACCGGTCACCACCGGCGGAAAGAAGCGCATGACACGCTTGGCGCCAAAGGCACGGAACAGGGCCGCGAGCACCGGATAGAGCAGACCGGCGCAGGCAACGCCCAGGCAGGCGTAGGGCAAAAGCTCGGCCTCGCCGTTGGGCGCAATGGCGGCATAACCCGCGATAAAGGCAAACGACGAGCCCAGGAACGCAGGCACCTTACCGCGCGATAGAAAATGAAACAGCAGCGTGCCGATGCCGGCGAACAGAAGCGTCGCCGAAACGGAAAGGCCGGTGAGCACGGGCACGAGCACCGTTGCTCCGAACATCGCAAACATGTGTTGCAAACCCAACACGAACATGCGCGGGCGGCCGAGCGACGATGCGTCGTAGATGGCATCGGTGACGGCGGGCGTCGAGGATTGGGACATGGAAGTCCTTTCATGATGGAAGGGCGATCAGGCATATCGGATAACCTGCCCGAACGATACGATCCGAACCATTGTACGTGATACACCATGTCTCGCGCGCGCCGTCACCTGCAAGCGGTAACGTTACTTCCAAACGCGCTCAGCAATGCGCTTGACCAGCGCGATCTTTGCCCACTGTTCGTCCTCGGTCAGCTTGTTGCCAATCTCGCAGCTGGCAAAGCCGCACTGGGGCGACAGGTACAGGTTCTCGAGCGGCACATACTTTGCGGCCTCTTGGATACGTTCGACGATAACGTCCTCGTCCTCAAGCTCAGCCGCCTTGGTGGTCACCAGGCCCAGCACGACCTTCTTGCCGGGAGCAACGTACTTAAGCGGCTCAAAGCCACCGGCGCGTGGCGTATCGAACTCAAGGTAGAACGCGTCGACGTTCTCATGTGCGAACAGGTACGGCGCAATGGGATCGTAACCACCCTCGAAGGCATACGTGGAGTGATAGTTGCCGCGGCACACATGCGTGTTGATAACCAGATCGTCGGGCTTGCCCGCGATGGCAGCATTGTTGAGCGCCACGCCCAGCTCGCTTACCTTTTGCAGGTCGACCGGGCTCATGCCGGTTTTGGCAACAAAATCGGTATCGCAGTAGATGCCCCAGGTACAGTCGTCAAACTGGATGTTGCGGCAGCCTGCTGCGTACAGGTCGGCGATCACTGTGCGATAAGCGGCTGCAATGGCGTCGGCAAGTTCCTCATCGGTCTTATAGACAGCGCGCAGGCTCTCCTGCTGGCCGTCGCAGCGATCGAGCGTGACCTCAGAGAACGTCTGGATCGGCGCCGGAATGGTCTGGCGTGCGACCTGGCCCTCCCCCTCAAGCGCCTTGACGAACTTAAAATGCTCGACGAACGGGTGGTTCTCGCCGCTAATGGGACCAGTAACCACGGCGGTGTCGGCCGTCGTCTCCTCATCATGGAACATATAACCCGTGCGTGAGGTGCGGCGCTCAATGCCGTTAAGGCCCCACATAAAATCGAGGTGCCAGTAGCTGCGGCGGAACTCGCCATCGGTGATCACCTGCAGGCCGGCGGCCTTCTGCTTGGCCACCAAATCGCGAATGGCATCGTCCTCGACGGCCTTAAGGCCGGAAGCGTCGAGTTTACCCGCGACATAGGCGGCACGGGCGTCCTTTACAGCCTGCGGACGAAGAAAGCTGCCGACGATATCGGCGCGAAACGGCGCATTCGGTTGAATCGAAGTGCTCATAGATATCTCCCTTTGCATTGGTTGCTTTACTGGGACAGAGTATGAGCGCTCATATGACCATCGTAAAATATACGTTTATAACAGTTTGATATAGATGTTTCCTATATCAGTCTGGACTGTCATAAAGAGACTTGAACCGTGCGGAGCACAGCAGCCTAGATATGCTGACGAATCGCGTCGATATAGGCCCGACCGTAGCGCGTAAGCGTCGTGTTCTTGCGCGTGATGATGCCAATCTCCATGTACTCGTCCACGTCGAGCGGAATCGAGATAATGCCGGGGCCGTTGAGCTCGTGGCTGATCACGCCCGAGCATACCGTGTAGCCGTTGAGGCCCATGGCCAAATTGAACAACGTCGCACGGTCGCGCACGCGGATATTTTTGCGACGCTCGAACGTCGAGGTCAGCTCCTCGGAATAGTAAAACGAGTTGTAGCTGCCCTGCTCGTAGGACAGGAACGGGTAGTCTTCCAGATCCTCGAGCGTCACGCTGGAGCGGTCCGCCAGCGGATGGTCGGCGCAGACGAAGACATGCGGCGTGGCGCAGAAGAGCCCTTCGAACACGAGCTCGTTGGCCACCAGCATGCGCTCGATGACCTCGCGGTTGTGCTCGGACAGATATAGGATGCCCAGCTCGCTTTTCATGTGCGCGACATCCTCGATAATCTCGTGGGTCTGCTCCTCGCGCAGGGTAAAGTCGTAGCGCGCGGCATCGAACTCGCGGATCACATCGACAAACGCATTAACGGCAAAGGAATAATGCTGGCAGCTCACACTAAAGTGCGGCACCTGCTCGGACGTACCTTTGTACTTGCCCTCGAGCAGGTCGGCCTGGTCGAGCACCTGGCGCGCGTACCCCAAGAAGGTCTCGCCCTCCTCGGACACAATGACACCCTTGTTGGTGCGCTCAAAGATATGCACACCCATCTCGTTTTCGAGATCGCGGATCGACGCGGTAATCGAAGGCTGCGACACAAAGAGCCGGCGCGAGGCCTCGGTGATGCTGCCGCATTCGGCAACTGTGACGACATATCTGAGTTGCTGGAGCTTCATGGCTTTCTCCCTAGACGTTCGTGACGTCAAAACCCGCCGTGTCCATTTGGCTCATAAACGACGGCATCTCCCCCGTCGCGGCGCAGGCGGCAATCTGATGCAGAGCCCCGGCAACCGCATCATCTGCCGCAGCGCCAATATGCCAGCGTGCGGCAGCCGTGACGACCTCGTTGGCATTGGCGACTGCAACGGAGTTAGGAACGGCATCGATCATGGGCAAATCGTTATCGGAATCGCCAAATACGGCCACCTCGTCGGGCGTCATGCCCATAGCGCGCGCCAGCTCCAGCGCAGCGCAGCCCTTGTCCCAACCAGCCGGAAGGATGTCAAACAGGCGCACGCGGTTGTTGGGAAACACAAGCGAGATTTCCGGCACCTCAGCGGCAACGCGCTCGCGTAACTCCGCGAGCTCCTCACGCGAACGGGCACTCCAGATATTCGCCTTAAACACCGTCGCATCATCGACGACGGGACGGCACGGAGCCTCTTCGCCTTTGAGCCACGCATTGCCGCCCGACTCCATAGCGCGACACACACGCTCGGGATCGCTCGTCACGCAGTAGGCATCGTTGCCCCAAAAGTCATCGCCCAGGCTATAGACTTTTAGAAATGTATCGTCGGTCTCTTGCTCCAGATAGTCAGCCAAACGCATCAGGGCATCGTTGTCGATTGCGCGCGAGGCGACTACTTCGCCGTCGACAAACATCACCTGGCCGTTACAGAACGCGCCAGTCGAAAAGCACTCGGAACGATTTTTGAACATCCAGCCCATCGCGGACGGCTGACGACCCGAAACCGGACCAAAGTGCAGACCCGCCGCCTGCATGGCATGAATACCCTCAATGGCGTAGTCGCTGACACCGTCATGTCCAGCCGGAATCAGCGTATCGTCCATATCGGTCAGCACAAGTTTGATCATAGAGCCCCCCGTCATTTTCACCGTAACCATTGTAACGACCTGCCAATAAGGGACAGGTTTATTTTGCCAGGTTTTATCTGGGAAAATGCAACGCCCCTGTTGCCACCTACCAAAATAAACCTGTCCCTATTTGGCAGGTGCGCTAGTATAGGGAGCAACAGATTCGATGCGGGAGTGCCGGCGGTGCAAACCACAAGGCTGAGAGGGCAT
>URTB01000124.1 GCA_900550595.1 uncultured Collinsella sp. | reverse complement strand
GGCCTCGGTCGACCGCTTTACCATGGCGCACCAAACCTGCACCTTCCGCGAGCTGCTAGACGGCGACGCCACCACCGAGCAGCTCGTCGTCACCTTCCTGGCCATGTTGGAGCTCACCAAGCGTGGCTCGCTCACCTTGAGCCAGGACGAGATCTTTGGAACCATCCGCATCAACCGCGTCGAGGGCGCCGAGGCCTACGTACCCGGCGAGGGCCCCGAGCTCACCGAATAGGAGCGGCAACCATGTCAACCCTTTCCACGCTGGAGACAAACAGCCTCAAAGGCGCCTTGGAGGCGCTCCTGCTGGTGTCGAGCGATCCCGTGAGCGCGCCCGCGCTGGCCGGTGCGCTGGATATCGCCCCCGGCGAGTGCGCATCGCTGCTCGCCGAGCTCAAAGTTGAGTACGAGGAGGCCAACCGCGGCTTTCAGCTGCGCGAGGTTGCCGGCGGTTGGCGCCTGTTTACGCATCCCGCCTATCACGACGTGGTCGAGGCCTATGTGCTGAGCTGGGACACACAAAAACTGTCGCAAGCGGCACTCGAGACCCTGGCCGTGATCGCCTATCACCAGCCCGTTACGCGTGAGGTGGTTAAGGGCATCCGCGGCGTCAACTCCGACGGCGTCATCGCGTCGCTCGTGGACAAGGGTCTGGTGCGCGAGCTCGGCCGCGACCCCCAGCGCGGTCAGGCCATCATCTACGGCACGACCAACGCCTTTTTGGAGAAGTTTGGCCTGCGCTCCACCCGCGACCTGCCCGATCTGGAGCAGTTTGCCCCCGACGAGCAGTCGCGTCAATTTATCCGCGAGCGCCTGAGCGGCCGCAGCATTCAGTCCACGCTCGAAGAGCAGGCTGAGGATCTGGACGAAGAGCGTGAGCTGATCGATACCGATATTGATGATGTCGAGGCAGTCGGCGGCGAGGAAACGCTGTCCACCGACGACACTGCGGAGGATACGCATGACGAGGACTAACGAAGCAGGGGAGACGTGCGCCGGCGCTGCGGCGCCCAACGCGGATACGCACAAGTCCGACGCCCAGCCCGTTTACCCGCACACCATGCGCCTGCAGCGCTTTTTGGCGCGCGCGGGCGTGGCGAGCCGCCGCGGCTCGGAGGACCTGATGACCGACGGCCGCGTGACCGTCAACGGCCAGGTCGCGACCGAGCTGGGCACCAAGGTCGATGTCGACCGCGATCACATCGAGGTCGACGGCATGCCCGTCCAGCTCAACCAGGGCGCCGTGTACCTGATGCTCTACAAGCCGACCGGCTACCTCACCACCATGAGCGATCCGCAGGAGCGCCCCTGCGTGGCGGACCTGGTTCCCCGCGACCGATTTCCGGGCCTGTTCCCAGTGGGCCGCCTGGACCGCGACACCACGGGCCTCTTGCTCTTTACCACCGACGGTAACCTGTCTCAGGACCTGCTGCACCCGAGCAAGCACGTCTACAAGACCTACCAGGCACTCGTGGATGGCCACCTGACCGATCGAGACTTGGAACCACTCCGCCGTGGCATCGAGCTCGACGACGGCCTATGCCAGCCGGCAATCTGCCGCGTCATCACCGCTCTCGAGGCCGAGGCCGTAGCTCCCCAGGGCGTCAAGCCCGGCACCACCGCCGTGGAGGTCATCATCCGCGAGGGTCGTAAGAACCAGGTCAAGCGCATGCTGGGCAAGATTCACCATCCCGTGATCCGCCTGCATCGCTGCAACTTTGCCGGCCTGGAGCTCAAGGACGTGGCCAAGGGGTCGTGGCGCGAACTCACCGACCGCGAGGTGCAGATCCTCAAGTCCGGCGGCATCCCGCCTAAGCAGGCCAGCCCCAAGCGCAACAGCGGCAAGGCCCAGGACACGCCCGCGACCCGCACGCGCCACCACGGCAGCCACGGCTCCGCACCCAAGCGCAACACCTACCGTGAGCGCTACACCGGCTAGGCAGACCACCAAGCCACACACTCGCACATCATACCAGCACGTCAACCACCGAAAGGAAGCATTGCATGATCGTCGCCATCGACGGCCCTGCCGGTTCCGGCAAGTCCACCATCGCCAAGGAGATCGCCCGTCAGCTGGGCTTTAACAAGCTCGATACGGGCGCCATGTATCGCGCCGTCACGTTCGCCGCGCTCGACCGCGGCATCGACCTGGACGACGAGGCGGCCATCGACGCTCTCGCCGAGCAGATCGAGATCCGCTTTACCAACGGCACCGGCGAAGACACTCGCCTGACCATCGACGGCCAGGACGCTTCGGCTGCCATTCGCACCCCGCAGGTCGACGCTAACGTGTCCAAGGTCTCGGCCTACCCGGGCGTGCGTGCAGCCATGCTCATCCATCAGCGCCGCGCCGCCGAGGACCGCGATATCGTGGCTGAGGGTCGCGACATCGGAACCGTCGTATTCCCCAACGCGCAGGTCAAGGTCTTCCTGACCGCCGACCCGCGCGAGCGCGCCCGTCGCCGCGTGCTTCAGCGCCACCAAAACGACGCCCAGCCGCTCACTACCGAGCAGCTCGAGGCCGAGGTCGACGAGACCCTCGACGCCCTTAAGCAGCGCGACAAGCTCGACAGCAGCCGCGAGGTCGCGCCGCTTGTGCCCGCCGAGGACGCCGTGCATGTAGACTCCACCGCCCACACCATCGACGAGGTCGTCCACATTATCGAGGACCTCATCAACCAAAGGAGGTAGCCCATGCGCCTGTTTAAGCAGACGCCCGAGGATTACTACAACGCCCCTTATGCCGAGTTCCCCGCGCTCATCCGCGGCACCGTCTTCGTGGTCATGGCAATCCTTTGGGCTTTCTCAAAGCTCATGTGGCGCTGGAAGGTCGAGGACGCCGATCTGCTGTTTGAGCGCCAGGAAGGCCGCGGCAGCGTGGTCATCTGCAACCACACCTCGATGGCCGAGCTCCTGGCTGTAGAGACGGCGCTGTTCTTTGGCGGCCGCCGCATTCGACCCATTTTTAAGTCCGAGTTTGCCAAGAGCAAGATCGTACGCTGGGCTTTTAGCCGCGTTGGTGGCATCCCCGTGGAGCGTGGTACTGCCGATATGAAGTGCCTGCGTGCCGCCCAGCATGCGCTGCAGCGCGGCGAGGACGTTCTGATCTTCCCCGAGGGCACGCGCATCCGCTCGCGCGAGATCAAACCCGAGGTCCACGGCGGCTTTGCGCTCATCGCCCAGATGGGCAAGGCACCCGTTAATCCGCTCGCCATCTGTGGCTGGTCCGACATCACGCCTGCGGGCAAAAAGATCATGCGCCCCAAGAAGTGCTGGATCCGCGCCGGCAAGGCCATCTCGCTTTCCGACGCGCCGGCCGGGCTTAAGCGCACGGAGCGTCTGGCCTGGTTTGAGTCCGAGGCCATGAACCGCGTCTACGCCATGCGAGACGAGCTGTGCGCCGAGCATCCTGGCAGGTTTTAGCCATGGACGAGAACGTTATGGGCACCACCGCGGCTGCGTCCGACTGGGATGGCGCGCCCACCATCGAGATCGCAGCCCACGCCGGCACCTGCTACGGGGTGCAGCGTGCGCTCGACATGGCGCTGGCTGCCGCGCCGCAGGCAGGGGAGAGCGCTCAGGTCCATACCCTGGGTCCGCTCATCCATAACCCCATCGTGGTGCGCGAGCTTGCCGAGGCAGGCGTCGGTCTGGCCGAGACCCTGGACGATGCCATATCGGGCACCGTGATCATTCGCGCGCATGGCGTGGTGCCGCAGGTGATCGATGCGGCTCACGATCGCGGTCTTACCGTGGTCGACGCCACCTGCCCCTACGTGAAAAAGGTCCACGTGGCGGCGGAGCGCCTGGTACGCGAGGGCTATCACGTGGTAGTCGTGGGCGAGCCGGGCCATCCCGAGGTTGAGGGCATCCTGGGCCACGCCGGCGACGACGCGCAGGTCGTAAGCTGTGCCGCCGATGCGGACGCGCTGCCGCTCAAGGGCAAGGTGGGCCTCGTTGTACAGACTACCCAGACCGCACAGAACCTCGCCGACGTCGTAGCTGCCATCACGCCGCGCGTGCAGGAACTGCGCGTGATCAACACCATCTGCGCCGCTACGAGCGAGCGCCAGCAGGCCGCCGCCGCACTTGCCAACCGCTGCGACTGCATGGTTGTCGTGGGCGGCAAAAACTCCGGCAACACCCGCCGCCTGGCGCAGATTTGCTCAGACGCCTGCGAGCGCACTCATCATATCGAGGAGGCAAGCGAGCTCGAGGTCGCATGGTTTGCCAGCGCGCGCCGCATCGGTATTACCGCCGGCGCCTCCACCCCACAAGAACACATCGAACGCGCCGTCGCGCGCATCAAGGAGCTTTGCCGCTAATCATGGACCAGACCGTACCCGCATATGCCGCCGAGGTGGCCGATTACGGGCGCAGCCGCGACCCCGAGCCGGGTGAGGGCGCGCTCGTAAAGAACGTGCGTCCCGAATCGCCCGCGTGGGATGTGGGTATCGAGCCGGGTATGCGCGTGCTCACGGTCAACGGCGAGCAACTTACCGACATGATCGTGTGGCTCTGGGAGGCCGATGACGACACCGTCGAGCTGGAGGTATTCGATTCACGCGACGGCACCGTCACCCCCGTCGAGCTCGACCGCTTCCCGGGTGAGGATTGGGGCCTGGAGTTCGACGGCCCCATCTTTGACGGCATGCGTACCTGCGTGAACGCCTGTGTATTCTGCTTTATGACCATGCTGCCCAAGGGCGGCCGCTCCACGCTCTATATTCGCGATGACGACTACCGCCTGAGCTTTTTGCAGGGCAACTTTGTCACGCTCACGAACCTCACCGACGAAGATGTTCAAAACGTCATCCAACGCAACA
>URTB01000123.1 GCA_900550595.1 uncultured Collinsella sp. | reverse complement strand
CAAAGTTCTTAGGCGTGCGAACGTGGACGGCTCCCATGAGGCTCCTTGGTCATAAGTATGGAACGCATAGCTGCGCGTTCCGTCAATGGGTTGAAAAAGGGTGGGCATAGTTTGCCCGAAAGGCGTGGTGCGGCTCGATGACGAGTCGTCGGTGCCTACAGACGCTTGAGAATCACATAGCGGTTGAGATCGCCGCTGCGACCGTCAGCATGGAAGCGCTCAAGCTCGCGCACGGGGACCTCGCCGCTCTTGTAGAACGTACGGACGCCGCGCACCAGGTCGGTGATCTGCTGATCGTCAAAGTGATGGCAATAGCGGTAGGCGTGGCGGTCGTTTTGCCAGCCAATGAGGTGGTCACCGGCTTCAAACTGCGCGGAATCGTAACCCTCAAACGGCGGGGTGAGCTCGGCGCGGGCCTCGGCGCGAACAGCCTTGCGCGCCATGCGCTCGTCGTTCATAAACTCCCAAAAGCTGATGGCGATGATGCCGCCCGGGCGCGTCTGCCGCACCAGGGCGTCGAGCACGCGTACGCGGTACTCGCACGACGGCACGTGGTGCATAAAGCCAAAACAGACCGAGATGTCGGCGAGCGGGGCGTTGAAAAGCACGTCGGGTGTCTCGGCGGGGTTGAGCTTCATAAGGGCATCGAGCACGTCGAGTTCCTGGAAGTGCAGGTTGGGAATGCGCAGGGCGTGACCGTGCGCATCGATAGCCAAATCCTGACACGAGTCAACACCATAGAACTCAAACGGGCAGCTGGCATCTGCCGAGGGGTTTGCGCCGTCGACGCCCTTGGCGGCAAGTGCGCCGCCGGCGGCAAAGTTCTCGAATCGCATATTGCCGCAGGCAAGATCGAAGACGCGGACGGGATGCTCGATCGTGGCGACGTCGAGCTGTTCGAGCGCGATGTCCATGGTGCGCACCCAGCCGGGCCACGGGGCCTGGCGCGTATCGGAAAAGGAGGCGGAGTGCTCGCGATAGAACGTGTTGTTGAGCTGGATGAGCGATGAGGCGAAATCGCGGTTCACGGCGCGGAACTCCCTCCGTTGGCGGTGCGGAATAAACAGTATGACCATACTACCGTTAACGCCGCAACGGGGACAACTGAGCTGCGGCTCATTGCTTTGTTTGGACACATTTCCGCAGCTCATATGTGCCCGCAACCGCCAGTTGTCAAAAATCTCACTAGAATAGGTGGCATGCTTTTGGCGGTGGCGGATAGATTTTTAACTGTGCAAGGCGCCTTAAGAACAAAAACGGTCCGGCGGCACGGCTGGCATCACATAGGAGGAACCATGAATGTAGAAACTGCGCAGCGGCTCGCCGACCTTCGCCGCAGCAAGGGCTTTAGCCAAGAAGGGCTGGCGCGAAAGCTGGGGCTGTCGCGCCAGGCGGTTAGTAAATGGGAGCGTGCGGAGAGCTCGCCCGATACCGAGAACCTGATCTCGCTCGCCAAGCTCTATGGTGTGAGTCTGGACGAGCTGCTCAATCCGAGCGATGAGATTGAGGACGATATCGAGTTTGAGAACGAGGACCGCGCTCGTCAGCGCGAGGCCGAGGCGGCAGAGCGCGCCCGCACCCATGAGGCGGCGGCGCGCGCCACCGAGGCGGCAACGCAGGCAAGTGACGCGGCAGCCAAGGCGGCGCAGGCGGCAAGCTGGAGTGCGCAGGCTGCCAATGCGGCGACGGCTCAGGTGACGGGTACCGGTGCGGCTGGTCCGACTCCGGTGAAGGGTCCGTTCCAGTCATTCCCGTATTGGGCCGTGTGCTGGCTGCTGTTCTTTTTACTGATGTTCCTGTTTGGTGCCGGCCCCTTTGCTGCGCTGATCTTCTTCACGATTCCCATCTATCACTGGGTGGCGCGTGCACTCGATGGCGATTGGGCGCGCGGGGATATTCAGGTTGGTCCGGCACCGGTGGCGGTCAGGGCCCAGGGGAAGGATACTTCTGCGGAACCTGATGCTGACGTGGCTACCGCGGCCACCGCTGAGCCATGTGCCAAAGAAGGTGACGAATGATGAAGCTTTCGCATGAATCCAAGCTGCGCCTGGGCGTCGGCATCGGAGCGTTTGTACTGATTATCGGGCTTGTTTTTGGCGTTTCGCGGACTTTGATTCATTTTGATGGCCCGTGGGATCTCGACGATGTTATACCCGGCTTGTCCGGTATGGACGATGTGGTTGATGACGACGATTTTATGAACGATGGCGGTAACTATTCCGCTCGGCCTCAGCAGCTTTCGTGTACGACCTTTGATGCCGATGAGTTTCGCTACCTCGATTTCGATATCGATGCGGCTACGGTGGACGTCAAGGTTATTGATGGTAACAAGGCTCGCGTTATCGAGCGGGGACGCGTTGCCAATGGTATGGATGCCTCCAAGGCCGCGACGCAGAACATCGCATCCGTCGAGGACTCGACGCTCAAGGTTTCCCAGTTTGGAAGTGATGACGGTAAGGCAATCGATCGCTCAGTTACGGTCGAGCTGCCGCGCCGTGTTGCCGAACATCTGAAGGGAGTCAACGCGCACGTGGGCTCGGGTGATCTGCAGATTGCCGGTGTCACCTGTGATGGTTTCGACCTTTTCCTGGGTGCGGGAGATGTAGAGTTTGCGGGCAGCGTGACTGATGCGCTCAGTGCTGAGGTCGGTTCGGGCGATGTGACGTTCGAGCTCTACCAGGCCCCCGTGAAGTCGATGGACGTGAGTGTGGGCTCGGGCGCTGTGGAGATGATGGTTCCGAACTCGACGGGCTTTAAGGCGAGCCTTACCTTGGGCAGCGGCGACTTCGAGAGCGATTTCCTTCCGCTTGGCTACGACGGCGAGACCATTTTGAATCTTGAATTCGATAACGGCGATAAGTCTGCTACGTATCGTTTTGAGGTCGGTTCGGGCGACATGTCATTTGATTCAGAGTGACGGGCGGTTATCGAAGACTTATATACCATAGCTGCGCTGTTTGATGGAGGCGTCGGAGCCGTGACGGGCTCCGACGCCTTTGCCTTTACAATGGGGTCATGGAACAGATTATCTTGAACATACTCGAGGCTCTGCGTCGCGGCGAGACCGTGGACGACAAAGCGCTCGTCAAACTGATACATGCCGAGGCGCGCCGTGAGGGTGCCGACAAACGCGATTTGGCCAAGCGCCGTCTGCTGCCGTTCTACCAGCGGGTAAAACGTGAGGAGCCGGCTCGTTGGGCTGGGTGGAATGTCGATGCCGAGCTGGAACGTCGACTGCTGCAGGTGCTGCGTATGAAGCCTCGTCGCACGGCTTCGGGCGTGGCGACCATTACCGTTATCACCAAGCCCTGGCCATGCTCGGGCGATTGCCTGTTTTGTCCCAACGATCTGCGCATGCCCAAAAGCTACCTGCACGCCGAGCCGGCGTGCGCCCGTGCGGAGCAAAATTGCTTTGACCCGTATCTGCAGGTGAGCGCTCGTCTGACCGCGCTTTCGCAGATGGGGCACGCAACCGATAAGATTGAGCTCATCGTGCTCGGTGGCACCTGGAGCGACTATCCGCAAGGGTATCAGACGTGGTTTATGTCGGAGCTTTTCCGTGCGCTCAATGACGATGCCGTCGCCGGCGTGGCGGCCAACCCCATGCTGGCGCGTCCGGGCATCAGCCGTGCCGAGGCAGGGCGCCTGCTCGATGACGCTCCCGCCGATGCCCTGCCGCCGGTGGTGGCGGAGCGTCGCGAACGCTATCGGGCCGTCGGTATTGCGACCGACGAGGCCGAGCTTGCGAGCGGTGTTACCGACGAGCAGGGGCGTGTGGATGCTGCCGTGGGTGGCTATAACCGCGCGGTGCGTCGTCTGTACGGACCCGGTACGCCGTGGGGCGAGGTTGCCGAGTGGCAGACCGCCACGATGGATGAGCTTGAGCGCCAGCAGCGCGTCAACGAGACGGCGAAGCATCGCGTGGTGGGGCTCGTTATCGAGACGCGCCCCGATGCTGTAACGCCGCAGGCCCTCAAGCTCATCCGCCGCCTGGGTTGCACCAAGATTCAGATGGGCATCCAGAGCCTCGACCAGCACCTGCTCGATATCAACGAGCGCCGCATTTCGGTGGCTCAGATCGAGCAGGCGTTTTCGCTTGCGCGCCTGTTTGGCTTTAAGATCCATGCGCATTTTATGCTCAACTTACTGGGCGCCACACCCGAGGGGGACAAGCGCGACTACGAGCGCTTTATGACCGAGGGGGCCTTTATGCCCGACGAGGTCAAGGTCTACCCGTGTGCGCTCATTGAGGGTTCGCGTCTGGTGGGCTGCTATGAGCGCGGCGAGTGGCGTCCCTATACCGAGGACGAGCTGCTCGATGTGTTGGCCAACGACATCGTGGTGACGCCGGCGTTCTGCCGTATCAGTCGCATGATCCGCGACTTTAGCTCCGACGACATCATGGTGGGCAACAAGAAGCCTAACCTGCGTCAGCTCGTTGAGAACCGCCTGGCTGCTCGGGGTGACGGTGCGACGGTGCGCGAGATCCGTTACCGCGAGATCAGCACGGCGGGTGCCGACTTGGATGAGCTATCTCTTGATGAGGAAGTGGCGTATGAGACGCCGGTGACTTACGAGCGCTTTTTGCAGTGGGTGACGCCGCGGGGCAAGATCGCGGGCTTTTTGCGGTTGTCGCTGCCCGACCATTCGTTTGTTGCCGCGCATGCGGACGAGTTGCCGACGACGCCGGACGAGGCGATGATTCGCGAGGTACACGTGTATGGCATGGCGGCGCGCGTGGGGGATCAAGGCCAGGCGGCGCAGCATCACGGGTTGGGGCGTTTGCTCGTAGAGCGTGCGTGCGAGATTGCCCGGGATGCGGGTTAT
>URTB01000122.1 GCA_900550595.1 uncultured Collinsella sp. | reverse complement strand
GCATTGGCGTGCCGCTCGTGGCCATTGACGAGGCCCACTGCGTGAGCCAATGGGGCCAGGATTTCCGCCCCGCCTACCTGCAGATTCGCGAGTTCATCGATTCCCTGCCGCAGCGCCCTATCGTGGCAGCCTTTACCGCTACGGCGACCGAGCGTGTGCGCGCAGACATTCAGCAGATGCTCGGCCTGCAAAACCCCGCGACGGTGGTGACGGGCTTCGATCGCAAGAACCTCTACTTTGGTTGCGAGGAGATGGGCGACAAGGCCAAGACCGCCTGGGTGCGCGACTATGTGATTGCGCATTCGGGCGAGAGCGGCATCGTGTATTGCTCGACCCGCAAGACGGTCGATGCGCTGGCGGGCGAGCTTGCCGGGGCGCTGGGCCCCAGCGGCATTCGCGTTGGCCGCTACCATGCCGGCATGGGCAACGACGCCCGTCGTCAAAGCCAGCGCGCCTTTATCGACGACGATATTCAGGTGATGGTTGCCACCAATGCCTTTGGCATGGGTATCGACAAGCCCAACGTGCGCTACGTGATTCATAACAACGTGCCCGAGAGCATCGAGGCCTACTACCAAGAGGCAGGTCGCGCCGGTCGCGATGGCGACCCGGCCAGCTGCCATTTGCTGTGGAATGGCAACGATTTTCGCATGCGCCGCTTTCTGATCGACCGCGGCGACGCTGCCGACGAGGCGCTCGACGACGAGCAGCGCGCGTGGGCGCTCCAGAATCGATATCGTCTGCTCAGCCAGATGGAGGGTTACTGCAATACCACCGGCTGCCTGCGCGAATATATGTTGCGCTACTTTGGCGACGAGGCCGCGGCCGAGCATGCTGCCGCGGCTGGTGCGGGCGCCACCGCCACGGACGAGGCCGAGGGCTGCGGCAACTGCAGCAACTGCCTCACGCAGTTCGAGGTCGAGGACGTCACCGATATGGCCCGCGCCGCTGTGCGCTATGTGGCCACGCGATCCATGCGCTTTGGCAAGTCGCTCATCGCCGACGTGCTCCACGGCGGCAACACCGAGCGCATTCGCCAGATGCATCTGGACGAGGACCGCGGCTATGGTGAGCTGTCGAGCGAATCGGTCGGGCGTATCAAGGACATCATCGGCCAGCTGTGCGGCCGCGGTTATCTGGCTACCTCGCAGGGGCAGTACCCGGTCGTGGGGCTGGGCCCGCGTGCCGCCGAGGTCGAGGATGAGGCGTTTGCCTTTACCGTTAAGCGTCGTGCGTCCAAGCACAAGGCCTCGGCCCGTGCCCGCCGCGCGGTGGATCTGCTGCGTGAGGAGGCCGAGCTAGATCAGCGCCCGCGCGTGGGTGACGATGCCGAGCTGTTCGAGCGCCTGCGTGCCCTGCGCAAGGAGATTTCGACCGAGCTGGAGATGGCGCCGTACATGGTCTTCTCTGACAAGGCCCTGCGCGGCCTGTGCCGCCTACGACCTCAGACACGCGACGAGCTTATCCAGGTCAACGGTATTGGCGAGAAAAAGGCCGATGCCTTTGGCGAGCAGTTTATGGCGGCGATTGAAGAGTTTGAGTCCGAGCATGCACGGGATGGAGCGTAATGATGGCATCCGACGATAAAACCGAGCGCACTGAGGTATCCGCCGTGCCGCTGTACCAGCAGGTTATGGACGACCTAAAGGGCGAGATCGCGCGCGGCGTGTACGCATCCGGCTCGCGCATTCCTTCCGAGATGGAGCTCGCGAAGTACTACGGCGTGGGACGCATCACCGTGCGCCGCGCCGTCGAGGAGCTGTCGCGCGCGGGGTATCTCAACCGCCAGCAGGGGAGGGGCACGTTTGTGTGTGCGCCCAAGCTCAAACGCAAGATTGTCCAGAAGGGTGACGTTCAGAGCTTTTCCGAGGGTTGCGCCGCCAACGACATGGTGGCCGGAGCACGTCTGGTGTCGCGCACGGTGGTTGCGGCGACGCGCGAGGACGCGGCGTTTTTTGGGGTGGAACCCGGCTGCGAGCTCATCGTGGTCGAGCGCGTGCGCACGGCAGATGGCGTGCCCGTCATGCTCGAGAACAACGCCTTTGTGCTGGCCGACCATCCCTATCTGCAGACGCTTGCCGACAAGGACCTCACGGACAATTCCATCTTTGCGCTCGTTGCCGAGCATTCGGGCCGTGCGCCGCTCAAGTCCGACCCCTGTACGGTGGAGATTGCGCTTGCCGATGCTCAGGCGGCCCCGCTGCTGGAGGTGCCGGTCGGCGAGCCGCTCTTCTATATGGAGGCATACTTTACCGATGCGGACGGGCGGCCCCTGCTGCTCGGACGCCAAAAGATCGTGGGCTCGCGCTACGTGTTCGACATCTAACGTCCACAGATAGAACAATATAGAACAAGTTTGGTGAAATGACTTCACGGGCGTCGTCGTGCGTGCTATAAATAGGATAACATAGAACGACCGCAGGTACGAGCTGCCGTCGTTCAAAACCGCCACACAAGGAGGAGCATCACCATGAACGCACACGATCTAATTCAGGAAATCATCGAGCGCAAGGGCAAGATCGAGAATGTCTTTTGGATCGCTTGTGGCGGTTCGATGATCGACCTGATGCCGGCCAACGAGCTGCTCAAGCGCGAGGCAACCACGTTTACCTCGACGGTCTACACGGCGCGCGAGTTTTGCCTGATGGCTCCCAAGAGTCTTGGCGAGAAGTCGCTCGTCATTGCCTGCAGCCACAGCGGCAACACGCAGGAGGTCGTCGACGGCTGCGAGATGGCGCTGGCAGCCGGCGCCGAGGTCGTGGCCATGACCGACTGCGAGGGCTCAAAGATCGATAACGGTAAGTGGACTACCTGGGTCTATCCGTGGGGCGAAGGCGTGCCGCAGGCCGAGGTACCGCAGGGTATCGGCGCTCTGATCGCCGCCGAACTGCTCGACCAGCAGGAGGGTTACGAGGCGTTTGCCGACATGTACGCCGGCCTCAAGCAGATGGATGCCCTGCTGCCCGCTGCCCGCGAGAAGGTCAACGCCGAGCTGGGCGATCGCTTTGCCGAGCTCTGCCAGCAGCACGAGTTCTTCTATATCCTGGGTTCCGGCCCCAACTTTAGCCAGACCTACGCTATGGCCATCTGCTCGCTCATGGAGATGCAGTGGCAGCACTGCTGCTATATCCACTCCGGCGAGTACTTCCACGGCCCGTTCGAAGCCACCGAGCCCGGTGTGTTCTATTTCGTGCAGCTCGGATCGGGCGAGTGCCGCCCCATGGAGGAGCGCGCGCTTGCGTTCCTCAACACGCACACCGATACGGTCATGGTGCTCGACGCGCTCGAGTACGGCGTGGGCGACGTGCCTGCCAGCGTGCGTTCGTACCTGGAACCGATCTTCTTCTACAACATGAGCTGCGAGCTGCGTGCCGCTCGCGGCAAGGTATTCGACCACAGCCCCGAGGTTCGTCGCTACATGGGTATCGAGCAGTACTAGGTAACGGGAAAAGTATTCGCCTTCGACTCGCAAGCGTGCCACATGAGTCAAAAAGCGGGCCGCGCCGGTACTATTCCGGTGCGGCCTGCTTAGTATCGCGCTTAGATTTGCAAGGTTGCGGCAGCCAGCGGCCTACTTGCCGACAACGCCTTCGGCGTCCCACCAGTCGAGCTGGGCGATGTTGTCGCGGATGTGCTGGCAGCTCTTGTGGAAGCCCTCGAGCTCGTACTCGGAAAGGTCGAGCGTGTAGACCTCCTCGACGCCCTCGGCGCCGATCACGCACGGCAGGGAGGTGAAGATGCCCTCCTCGCCATACTGGCCGGTCATAAGCGTAGAGGCCGAAAGCACGGCGTGCTCGTTGTGCAGAACGGCGGCGCAGACGCGTGCGGCGGAGTTGGCGACGGCGTACTCGGTGCACTGCTTGCCCTGGTAGGTCACATAGCCGCCCTTGCGTGCAAGCTCCTCGACCTCCATGTGGTCGAAGGCGTACTTGTCGGGGTTCTCGGCCTGAAGCTCGTTAAGGCTCTTGCCGGCGATGGTTGCGGCCTTAAAGGCTGCCAGTTGGCTAAAGCCATGCTCGCCGATCATGTAGGCGTCGATGGACTTGGGGCTCACACCGACCTTCTTGGAAATCTCGGTGCGCAGGCGGGCGGAGTCCAGGCCGCAGCCCGAGCCGATGATCTTCTTGGGATCGTAGCCGGTCAGGTGCCACAGCTCGGTGCACACGACGTCGCAGGGGTTGGAGATGCTCACGAAGATGCCGTCAAAGCCGGCGTCGACGATGCGCTTGGCAAAGGTGCGGGCGGCGTCGGTGGTAAAGAACAGCTCGCCGTCGCGGTTGCCGGCGGCCAGTGCGACCTTGCCGGCGGCGTTGACGATGACGTCGCAGCAGGCCAGCTCCTCGTAGTGGTCGTAGCAATTGACGATCTTGGTGTTGTACGGGACAAACGAAAGGGAGTCACGCAGGTCCTGGACCTCGGACGTCACTTTGGCCTCGTTGATATCGCACAGGTACAGCTCATCGGCAATGCCCTGCATGAGCAGGCTGTTGGCGACATGTGCTCCTACGTGGCCCTGGCCGACCACACCGATCTTACGCGTCTGGTACATATATGTATCCTTTCGGCCGAGTTTTTCGCGTCGAACCATTGTAGCGTTCTGCTGCTACTTTGCTAGGCCAAAGTGCCGTAGATTTTGGGACATGCCTTTATCTCTACTTTTGGAGTGATTTGGGCCGCTGACGGCATCGCTGGGCGATGCGCTCGCGCGGATGGGGCCGGTCGTTGTACCATAGCTGCAACTAACTCGTAAGGAGCATCCATGCCCATTCGTATTCCCGACGCCCTCCCTGCCGCCGCGCAGCTCGAGAGCGAGAACATCTTTGTCATGA
>URTB01000121.1 GCA_900550595.1 uncultured Collinsella sp. | reverse complement strand
CTTCACTGCCACAAAACCACCCCTACCAAACGCGTGCGATAGCGAGGCCATCGACGGCCGCGGCACCGGCACGTTTGAGCTCCGCCGAGGCCGCTGCCATGGTCGCGCCCGTGGTAATGACATCATCGATGAGCAGCAGACGGCGGCCGCGCACATCCTCGACCGTCTCGTACACGCCCCGGGCATGCTCCCGGCGCTCATCGCGGCCGAGCTCTCGCTGGTCACCATGACCGTATTTGACCAGGGCGTCCAGCAACGGGACACCCGAAAGATCGCAAAACGAGCGCGCAATTGCTTCCATATGGTCGAATCCACGCCGCCGAAACGCCGCCGCAGTCGCGGGCACAAACACCACCGCGTCCGCACCGGACAGCACACCGCCGTAGCGATCGGGGGCTGCCGCCTGGGCATGCAAGACGGTGTCGTAGAATAGCTCCGCCAGATACGGTGCCAGACGGCGCTCGCCCGCATCCTTGTACGCCTTGATGATGCGCGGCAGCGGATGTGCGTAGACGGCACACGCCAGACAGCGATCGAGCGCCTCGGCCATTGCCGAAGACGCGCCCTCGACCGAGCACTCGGTGCACAGCAAATCCCCAAACGGGGCACCACATCGGATGCAGCTATGGCACGGGTCGATGAGCGCGAGCGATGCCAGACAATCCTGGCAGATCAGCGCACCGGAGCGCTCGCAGCCGGCGCATCGCGTGGGCGACAACGCCTCGAGCGCCTCGTATGTCACGTGCTCGGCAAGCGGTAGCAATTCGTCCGCAAACGGTAGGACACCTGCGCCCTGCAAGCGAGTCAATACGTTCAGATGTCTCTTCATGACACAACCCTCCCTACGCGAAGGCGAAGGGAGGGTTGTCGGTGTAGAGCCATGATACCCAGAGGTGCTGGGGTCAGACAGGTTGCATCCGTTTACGGGCGCTATTCGCCGGTAGGCGGTTGCGGTGCGGACGAGGTGCGGGTCGAGCCTTCGCCGCCGTCCTGTCGCGGCTTGCGGGAGCGACGGCGACGGCGACGCTTTTGACCCTGGTCGGTCGAGCCCTCGCCACCGCGATTCTCACGCGGTTCGCACTCGTCGCGAGCGCCGCCGTGCGAAGCCTTGGCGGCAGCTCCTCCGCCATCGCCGGGGCGACGGCGCGTGACCTTGACTTCGCCATCCGAAACCTGATCGGCCACAGAAGGAATCGAGGGTTTCTGCTGCGCGCCCGAGGAATGGCGACGACGCGGACGTGACGCGCGCTCCTCCTCGCCACGCGGCTTGCCAGCCTTGTCGGCAGGCGCGTCGGAGGCCGAGGCGCCCTTGGGAGCGGCACCGGCCTCGCGAGCAGCTGCGGCGCGGAAGGCGTCCTCGCGCTCCTCGCTCGACAGGTGACGGCGACGACGGCGCGTGGGGTTCATGCCACCGCCGCGATTTTGCTGCTGGGGCTGCTGAGCCTCGCGCTCGCGGGAAGCGTTCTTACCCGCGGCCTCGCCATTGTCGACGGACGCCGTGCGCTTGCGGCGGCGACGGCCATCGGCTGCTCCCTCGGTCTCGGGCGCCTCGGCCTTGCCGCGGCCCTTTCCACGGCCACGGCCCTCGCCCTGGCCCTGAGCGGTGCGAGCATCGGATTCGGCATCGCGACGACGGCGCTTGGGCATCGATGTGCCGGCCAGACGATCGGCGCTCGACAGGCCATCGCCCACGTCGACGCCGTTTTCGCGATCGAGTTCCATGAGCGCCAGACGCATCTCGGGCGACTCGATGCGCTCGAGCACGTCGCGCGTCACGCAGTCGGGGCGGCAGTTGCAGCCCTGCTCGGCGGCCTTCTTTTTGCAACCCTCCGAGCACGTCATATCGGCCAGGTTGACCTTAAAGACTTTGCCGTTCTCCAGGCGCAGCACCAGCTGCTCACGCGGCGTGTCATATTCCTGGATGCGCGCCTTGCCAAGCGGCGTATCGATAAGCGTCTTCTTTTTGGGCGCGCGGCTCTTAAAGTCCTTGTACGCCTCGAACTCGTAGCGCAGGCAGCACATCAGGCGGCCGCAGACGCCACTAATCTTGGACGAGTTGAGCGGCAGGTCCTGCTCCTTTGCCATGCGGATCGAAACCGGCTCAAACTGTCCGCCAAAGCGCGTGCAGCAGAGCTCCTGGCCGCACTGGGCATAGCCGCCCACCAGGCGGGTCTCGTCGCGCACGCCGATCTGGCGCATGTCGACGCGAATGTGCAGCGTCGAGGACAGGTCCTTGACGAGCTGACGGAAATCGACGCGCTCCTCGGCCGCGAAGTAGAACACAGCCTTCTCGCCGCCAAACAGGTACTCGACGCCGACCGGCTTCATCTCGAGGTCGAGCTCTTTGACCAGACGACGGAAATCGACCATGGCCTCGTCGCCCTGGATGGCCAGGTCGTCGGCAAGCTGCAGGTCGATGTCGCTCGCCACGCGCAGCACGGGCTTGAGCGGCTGGCCGATCTCATCTTGCGGCACCTCGAAGGGATCGGCCGTGACCAGGCCGATCTCGGTTCCGCGCTCGGTGGAGCAAATGGCATAATCGGCCTCGAGGATATCCAGATCCTGCGGATCAAACCACAGGTCGCGCGAGGCGTAGGTAAACTTAACGGGTACGACTAACGGCATTTCAGTGCCTTCCTGATATCGAACAGCATGACCTCGATGGCCAGCTGGGGAGTAACGTTTCTGGCGATGTTGCGCTCGGCGGTCGCGACCGCCTCGAGCGCCCGGGTGGCACCCGCAACATTCGTCGCGGCGGCAAGCCGCCCGATCGTGTCGCGCACGTCTTCGTTCACGACGTCGGCCGCCTCGTCCTGAAGTGTCAGCAGCACGTCGCGCATGAGCGTCCGCGCGCTCGCCAGCGCTTCCATGATACCCGAACGCTCGCGCGCGTTGAGTTCGCGCTTGTTGCGGTCCTCAAGCTGCTTCAATGCTCCACGCGACAGGTAGTCGGCGTTTTGCTCGAGCACCTTTTCCTGTGTGGACTTGACCTCGGCGAGCGGCGCCTTAACGGCGACGATGAGTGACTTGGCACGGCTGAGCACGTCGGCCTCGTCGGCGGCGATGAGCGAATCGATGGCGCGAACCATCTGACGGCGGGCGTCCTGGCGCTCGGCGCTCTTGAGGAACTCGATGCCACGCGTGGGGCTTCCCGCCACGGCGACGGCCATGCGGCAACGCGCGGGGTCCTGACCGGTGGCGCGGCTCACGGCCTGCGCGGCCACGGTGGGCGACACCAGCCGAAACGGCACGCACTGGCAGCGGCTCACGATGGTGGGCAGTATCACGTCTGCCGAGGTGCCCAGCAGGATGAACAAAACGCCCTCGGGCGGCTCCTCGAGCGTTTTGAGCAGTGCGTTAGCGGTGTTAGCGCGCAGCTGCTCGGCACGGTCAATAATGTAGACCTTGGCCTTGGCGCGGATGGGCGCCAGGGGCACGTCGTCGAGTAGCTCGCGCGTCTGGGCGATGAGGTAGCCCGTAGCGCTTTCGGGCGTGTAATAGTGCACGTCGGGGTGCGTATGACGCGCGACGCGCACGCAGCTGTCGCACGATCCGCAGCCATCCTGCTCGCACAGGAATGCCTGGGCGAGCGCCCATGCGGCATCGAGCTTGCCGGCACCAGGCGCTCCCAAGAACAGATAGGCGTGCGATGCGCGGCCGCTGGCGACGGCGTTGGTCAAAAAGTCGCGCACGCGCTCTTGGGTATCGAGCTTGGCGAGCAAGCTTGTCTGCGCAGGGGCCATGCTACTCGGCCTCCTGGGCAAGCGCGGCGACGACGGCATCCTGCGGGATATCGAGGCCGTACGCGCGAACCTGCTCGACCGTCTGCGCGAAGACGTCCTCGATCGGCGCGGTGGCGTCGATGAGCTTTACGCGGGCGGGTTCCTCGGCAGCGATAGCGCAAAATCCCTGGTAGACGCGCTCTTGGAAGGCTATGCCCTTTGCCTCCATGCGGTCGGCCGCGCCACGGTCTACCATGCGCAGCGCCGCCTGCTCGGGCGTGATGTGGTAGACGAGCGTGAGCGCCGGATGCGTTCCCGCGACGGCCAGGTTGTTGGCGTCGCGCACCATCTGGCGATCAAGGCCGTCGGCAAACGCCTGGTAGCAAGTCGTGGAATCGTAGAAGCGATCGCACAGGACCACCTTGCCGGCCGCGAGGGCAGGCGCGATAACCTCGTGCACTAGCTGGGCGCGCGCGGCCTCGTAGAGCAACAGCTCGCAAGTATCGCCCATTGCCGTGTTGGCGGGGTCGAGCAGCAGAGCACGAATCTTTTCGCTGATGGCGGTGCCACCTGGCTCGCGCAGGGTCACAACCTGGTAACCGGCAAGGTCAAGCGCGCGGGCCAGCAGGCGCGCCTGCGTGGACTTGCCGGCGCCATCGACGCCCTCGAGCGTGATAAAGCTATGTTGAGCGGGCTCAAAAGCCATGGGCGCAGCCCCTTCCTACAAGGCGCGTAAATGCGAGTTATAGCAACCAAGCCATGATACCCCAGTGCTCGGTGCGTCCCCAATGGCTAAAGGTGCCTTTCCAAAGTTGCGGTGAAATAGGGACTGATTGAAGCTCCGAGACCGCCAAACAGTCCCTATTTCACCGCAACTTATGATGGGGAATTTTGGACGCTGGGTATAATCGTCGTATTGCATTGAAATGTGGCGAAAGGAGTGGCAATGTCTCGGTATTGCGCCTCGTGCGGCAAACTTCTTGCAGATGATGCCAAGTTCTGCACCTCATGCGGTGCACCCGTTGAGCAGACAACCGCAAGCAATGGCCAACCCGCGTTTGAGCAGACCGGCTTCCTCGATACGCCGCAAGCTAAGCCGGACGACCCCCTCGCCTATCG
>URTB01000120.1 GCA_900550595.1 uncultured Collinsella sp. | reverse complement strand
CAACAGATTCGATGCGGGAGTGCCGGCGGTGCAAACCACAAGGCTGAGAGGGCATGGGGCCCAATCCTTTGAACCTGTCAGTTAATGCTGGCGTAGGGAGCATGCCGCCTTTACAGGGGCGCTGTCTATGCACAGCGCCCCTTTTCTATGCCAAGGAGGCATGTGCAGTGATTGATTCGGAACAGCTTAAACAACATATGGTCAAGGCCGTGGAGGAGATTCGCGCCACCAATCCGATGGCCGGCTCCATCACCAACACGGTGACGATCGACTTTGTCGCCAACGCGCAGCTCGCCGTGGGCGGATCGGCCGCCATGGTCTATCTGCCCGACGAGGGCGAGGCACTCGTTGCCGGCGGCGGCGCCATCTATCTCAATATGGGCACGCTCTTCCCCATCTACGAGCAGACAATTCCCCGCGCGGCCAAGGCGGCACACGACGCCGGCAAGCCCTGGGTGCTCGATCCAGTGGGCTTGGGCATCGGCAGCCTGCGCACCCAGTTGGTAAACGAGCTCAAGCAGTACAAGCCCGCTATCGTGCGCGGCAACGCCTCCGAGATCATCGCACTCGCCGGCCTGTGGGGTCTTGAGGGCGAGGCAGCTGATCTGAGCCGTGTACGCGGTGTCGATACCACCGACACGGTAGACGCCGCCCGCGATGCCGCCGTGGCGCTCGCCCGCTACACCGGCGGCGCCGTTGTGGTCTCGGGCGAAGTCGACCTGATCACCGACGGCACAACCGTGGCCAAGTCCCACGGCGGCAGCCCGCTCATGTCCAAAATCACAGGCTGCGGCTGCTCGCAGGGAGGCGTGCTGGCCGTGTACGCCTGTGCCGCCGACCCGTTTACGGCAGCCATCTGCGGCACCGCCGTCTACAACGTTGCCGGCACGCGTGCCGCCGCTGTCGCCGATGCCCCGGCAAGCTTTAAGGTCGCCTTTATCGACGAACTCTACCGCGCAACCACCCAAGACATTGCCGACAACCGACTCGAGCTCGAGGAGGCATAGGCCATGTCCGATCCCGCAACCAATACCGGCATGAACACGCTCGTCGCCGTGGCCATCGCCCCCTGCGGCACCGGCGATGAGCTCTCCGCCGAGGTCGCCGAGGTCGTGCGCGTCATTCGCGAGAGCGGCCTTCCCAACCGCACCACCTCGATGTTCACCGAGATCGAGGGCGACTGGGACGAGGTCATGCAGGTCGTGCGCGACGCAACCTTTGTGTTGGCGAGCAAGGGCATCCGCACCGAAGTCGTGCTCAAAGCCGATATTCGGCCCGGATTTACCGACACCATGACCGGCAAGCTCGAGCGCATGGAAGCACAGATCAAAAAGCAGGAGGAAGCACGATGAGCATCCGCGACAACCTTGATATCTCGGCCTATCTGGTACTCGGCCCCGAAAACACGCTGGGACGTCCCGTGGGCGATGTAGTGGCCCAGGCGCTCGACGCCGGCTTTACCTGCATCCAGGTGCGCTCCAAGGTGGCAAGCGCCCGCGAGATCATTGCGCTGACCGGCGACGCCGCGCAGGCAATCGCACAGGCTGGCAAGACCGGTCAGGTCGCCCTGTTAATCGATGACCGCCTGGACTGCGTACTCGCCGCGCGCGAGCAGGGCATTGCCGTCGACGGCGTGCACGTGGGCCAGAGCGATATTCCCGTCGAGGTCTGCCGCAAGCTGCTGGGCCCCGATGCCATTGTGGGCCTTTCGGCCCGTTGCGGGGAGATGCTCGAGTACGTCAAGACCGCCGACATGAGCCTAGTCGACTATCTAGGCATCGGCCCGCTCCACGAGACTGAGACCAAGCGCGATTGCGGACGCGCAGCCGATGGCTCCATCATCACCAAGAGCTTTGAGGACCTGGCCGCACTCCACGCGGCAAGCCCCGTGCCCATCGTGGTGGGCGGCGGCGTTAAGACAGCCGACTTGCCGCAGCTTAAGGCCACCGGCGTCGACGGCTTCTTTGTGGTGAGCGCTGTCTGCAGCGCCGATGACCCCCACGCCGCGGCCAAGGAACTCGTCGACACCTGGCAGCAGGCATAGGCTCAGGCCGAGCAACTGATTCGCGGCCTCATATCTTCAGCAATGGAAAGCGCATCCCGGTTCGAACGCCCATTCCGGGATGCGCTTTCCGCATGCGACCCTTACCCCGCCAGATACGCTTCCAACGCCGGCAAAGTCGCCTCCGCATCGCGGCGACCAATCTGGTAGATGCGCTCAAGCTCATCCGGCTCGCGGCATAGCGACGGCACCTTCACCGATTCGCTCGGCCGCACCACAAAGACCTCGCCGGCAGCCTCACGACGCGCCAAGTCATCGAGCGTGGCATTGTAGACCTCATGCCGATGATCGAGCGCTGCAACAAACTCCGGGTAGTGACGGAACACGCGCCGCAGCATGGGCATCACGCTGTTGGGTTGCTTCACAAAGCCCGCCGGCTGCGTGAGTACCACGATATTGAGGTCATACCCCTGCGCAAACAACCAAGCGCTGGGAATGGAATCAGCCACGCCACCATCCAGATACTTATGCCCGCCAATAGCAACGGGACGCGTCGCCACGGGAATCGCCGACGACGCCCGGATCCACTCGATATCCCTCTCGTCGCCATAGGGCAGGTCGTGGTAGACGGCCTTACCCGTCTCGATATCGGTACACACGCACGTAAATCGCATGGGGCAGGCGCGATACGCCTCCAAGTCGATGGGATCGCGCTCGATGGGCACCTCGTGATAGGCAAAATCGGCATTGAACATGTCGCCGGTTCGCAACCAGCTTGCTACACCCGCATAGCGCTTATCGGCACAATAGGCCTTGTTGTAGCGAATGGCGCGGCCGATCTGGCGCGATTTAAAGTTGTAGCCAAACGCCGCGCCCGCCGAGACACCCACCATATGGTCGCAGGTCAAACCGTGTTCCATCCAAACGTCGAGTACGCCCGCCGTATACATACCGCGGTAGCCGCCTCCCTCGAGTGCCAGCCCCACCGTGCGCGTCGTATTTGACTGTGCCATGCGACCATCTCCGTCCCCACAAATTCAAACGGAACAAGTATACCCGTCAACATATATCGTCTCAGTCGCATTTTCATCGAACATCGCATCGTCGCGCTACCGCCTGTCGAATAATAGCCGCCCACAGCATGTGCACCCATATATAATTGTGTACTGTTGTTTACACTACTCAGCTGTTATCAACAGCGAACATTAGCCGACAAATTAACTCAACAACGCAGCAAGGCGGGGGCCTGGATACACGCAAAACGCCGAGCAACGACGCGTGTACACAACGAGCTCGCCCGACGCAATCCGCCCCGACCTCAGAAAGCCGCTTAGAACATGGATACTGTCAGCAATTACACCGAAACGCTCGAAAAGACCGTCCGTGACCTTCTCGAGCGGCAGGAGGATCTGATCAGGACCGCCTTTACCGACCAGCTTACTGGGCTTGGCAACCGTGGCGGCTTTGCCCGTTCCCTCGAGGAGCTCTGGGAGCAGGACGCCCCCGTTACCATGGCGTTCATCGATATCGACAATCTCAAGCACTGCAACGACGTCTTTGGGCATGACGAGGGCAACCGCTATATCTTGCAGGTAAGTCTCTATCTTAAGCTGTATATGAAGGTGGGCGAAGCGGCGTTTCGCATAGGCGGCGACGAGTTTGCCATCCTATCTACAATTGCAACCGAGGACGACCTCGCCGAACGTCTGAAACACTGCCGAACGGTTCTGCTCAAAAACAACGATTCCGAGATGCCCCGCTCGTTTAGCTACGGAGTGTCACATGCCGACCCCGCCCTGGGCGAAGCTTCCAATCGCATGACGCTCGATGCCGACCATCGCATGTACGACTACAAGCTGCGTCATGCCATGCACCTCGATCGACGCAATATCACGCAAGTTCACGCCGACGACTTCGAAATAAGCGATCGAATTTTTGACGCCTTTTCGATGCTCAACGAGGGCCGTTATTTCTTTATCGAGAACTTGGACAAACATCGCACCCTTTGGTCACAAGGTGCCTTGCGCGATCTTGGCCTTCCCTCGGAGCACATAGACAACTGTCGCGATTACTGGAAAACGCGCGTCCATCCCGACGACCTTGAGGCCTGCATCAACGACATCGACCAAGTCTACAACGGCGCCAAGCACCGTCGCGTCATGCAGTATCGTGTGCGCAACGCCGTCGGCGACTACGTCCTTTGCCGTGCTCGCGGGTTTCGTATCGACGGCGACGGAAATGTCCCCTCGCTCTATGTCGGCGAGCTCGTCAACCACTCACTTGCCGAAACCGTCGATGCCGCCACAGGTCTCGGAACGCAGCGCATGCTGGCCAACGCCATCGACGCCTGCCGCCGCGACCGCTGCGAGACGGGGCTTATAGCGGTGCGCATTCGTGGCACGACAAAGCTCAACGAGCTCTACGGGGCCGAGGCTGTCGACAACATGCTTGCCGAATACGCAGGCCGCATGCTGTCGATCACCCGCGGCAGGAGCAGGGTCTACCGTTCACGAAGCGCCCAGTTTGTCGTGCTCAGCAACGATTTGGACCACGAGGCATTCGAGCAACTGACCCGCCACCTTAAAGAGGCCGTTTTCGCTCCTGTTCGAATCGCAGGCGACACCATTACTCCCGTCTGCCTTGTCGTCCCGGCATTTTACGAGCACTTAACCCATCAGGCGACCGCCGTTTTAGGCGAACTCGACCGTCGCCTTCGCACGGCCGGCGGGCTTGTTCCCAACGACAGCCTCCCCATACCCGAGGCTGAGCGCAAAAGCGCCATCGCCGAACGTATCGACTCGCTCACGGGCCTCTATCGACCCAGCGAGTTTATGCGGCGCGCCAACGC
>URTB01000119.1 GCA_900550595.1 uncultured Collinsella sp. | reverse complement strand
CTGCGAAGTAAGCTTCCCTAGTAGTTCCAAAGTTCTTCTGCGCCTCGGCGAGCTTGCCCTGAAGCTCCTTGAGCTGCGCCTTCTGCGCCTGCGTGCCGCCAGCGTTATAGGCAGAGTCGATGTAGTCGTTCACGAGCTTCTTGAACTCGGAGACAGTGAAATCCTTCTGCCCCGTGCTCCCGCTATAGTCGAAAACGGTTACCTCGGAATCGGTATTCTTACCGCTACCGGTCGCGATGCCGATAGCCTTCGCGCCGGCATCGATGATGTTTAGATAGTGCCCGCACTCATGGTAGATGCTGTTGTAGTGCTGGTAGATATAGTAGGAATCATATCGATGGCTTCCAAGTGCGTCACCATACTGCGCGACGTACTTATCGAATGCCTCCTTCTCCTGGGTATAGAGACCGGTATATGGCCAACCGAGGGTATCCTCTGTTTCGCCTCCGGTGTATGCTCCGCCGCCGCCTGCAAGGTTCTCACCTTGATCGAAATAGCAGTTCGAGTGTCCCCAGATGTTCGATGAATATGATGCATTGAGGGCGGCTGCCGCAGTCATGCGGAGGCTGACGCTGAGCTCCGACTGGCCGTTCGCCTTGCGGAGGTTGTTCTGGGTGTCGAGATATGTCAGGGCGTTGCGCATCTGCTCCAGGGAAAGCGGATTGGTGTCGCGAGACATGTCCTGATCGACGTACTGGTCATACCATTCAGCCTTGTCATCGGTACCGGTCAGCATCGATACGGCGTCCTGGGCGTTCTTCTTCTGCGTTGCTGTGAACTGGCTGCCGCCGATGATGTAGTTCATGAAGCCGAACATACCCTGACTGATGACATTCTGGTCAACGGTCATGTTGGACTTGAGGTCAGCAATCTGCTGCTCAAGAGCCTCAACCTGGACATTAGCAGCGTCATAGGCCTTTTCCGCGGCGTTCGAAGCAGCGCAGGCTGCCTCCCACTCGCTGCGCTTCTGCTTGCGAACTTCGACAAGCTTATCGTACGCGGTCTTCTTGTCGGCCTCGGTCTGCTGGGCCTGCTCGTATGCCGACTTCGCGGCGTCACGCTTACTGGCGGCGGCGTTGTACTCCTTGTTTGCCGCATCGTATGCAGACTGGGCAGATGCCACAGCAGCGTTGGCGGCGTTGGCCTTCTCCTGCGCGGCAACGACGGCAGCCTGGGCGGCCTGCAGATTTGTCTGTGCGGTGGCGTCGGCATCCGTCGCGGCATTGAGCTCCGTCTGCGCGGTCTTGAGCTCACCAGCAGCAGCGTTCTTGGCGGCCTCAAGCGCACTCAGGTCAACACCCGTACCCGAGACGGCAGCATCGAGCGCGGCCTGCGCCTGGCTGAGCTTCTGCTGGGCGTTATCGCGCGCGGTGGTTGCGGCTGCGAGCGCAGCGGCAGTCTCCTGCTTCTTGGCCTGGGCGGAAGTCAGAGCGGCCTCGGTATTCTGCTTTTCCTGCTGGGCGCTGGCCTCGGCAGCCTTGGCCTGGTCCAGATTGGCCTGTGCAGTAGTAACGGCCTTATTGGCGTCATCGAGCTTTGCCTGCGCGTCCTCGACGGCCTTCTTGGCGGCCTCGTACTCGTCCATACCCATGGCCTTGAGCTTGGCCTGGGCATCATCGAGGGCCTTCTTGGCCTCATCCTGCTTTGCCTTGGCGTCCTTGAGTGCCTGGGTCTTGTCCTCGACACTCTTGTTGGCTTGATCGAGTTGATCGTTCAGGTCGCCCAGCTTCTTCTGCTGCTGCTCGGTCTTTTCGACGGCGGCTTTGAGCTCGTCAATCTTCTCCTGGAGCGCGGCGACTTCTGCTGCGTTCTGCTCGATTTCGTTGTCGCTCACAGCCTGCGAGGCCTGATTCTTTTGCTGCTGCGCCTGCTTTTGAGACTGGCCCGCCGCGTCGGCCTTCTTCTGGGCGGCATCGTAGGCGGCCTGAGCGTCCTTGAGCTGCTTTGCCGACTCCTCGGCCAGCTGGGCAGCCGTCTTTACGACCGCTTGGTTACCGGCGGCAACGGTGTTCTCTACAGAACTACCCCCCCCCTGAACAGAATCGCCGTTATCGGTTGACGGTGCGGCGATTGCCGCCAGCGGCGACATGAGCGGCTGAGCGATGAGGCCCGCCGTCAAAACGGTTGCGACGGCGCGGTTGGCAACGCCCTTGACGTTGACAGTCTTGGCCCGAGGCTCAAAGTGTTGTGGACTGTAGTTTGCCATGGCTTTCTCCCTTTGACACGGATGTATCCATACGTATCAAACGGTAGCTGTCGATTTTTGAATTCTGTTGCGCAACATTGGCGACCAGCGTTTTTTGAAATTCGTTCTCCTGTGCTTCACAATTTCGTCACATTTGAAGGAGCTGGCGCATCATATTCTCGCGGGATGGAATTGAGCCTGTGATTTGCATTTGCTCCCGCGTCATCCGCCCTATCGGATTCCGCATCCAACAGACACCCCGCCCGCCACGGTGTAGAGTTAGGACAACGGGCGCGTTGCGCGGACCGCGCTGGAACGAGGTGGACATGGAACTCGACAAACAACAGATCAAGCGACTACGCGAACGCCATCACCGGCGCCACGGCATCCGCCCTGCCCATAGTGAGGCTGCCGAGCAGGCTGGTCGCTTTTTAAAGCGCGCGTTCAACATTCGCGAGGGACGCGCGCCCTATCACGTGATCCGCAAGCGTTTTGTAAACGGGGCGCGTCTGACTGGCTCCCACCTATGCATCCTCATCATCGCCATGCTGATCGCGAGCATCGGCCTCGATATCGATTCGGACATCGCCATCGTGGGCGCCATGCTCATCTGCCCGCTCATGGGCTCGGTCCTTGCCATGGCATACGGCATCGCCACGCTCGACCGCGAGATTACCGTCGAAGCCGTCGCCAGCCTTGCGCTGCAGATGGCCTTTTGCCTGGTCACGTCCACGTTGTACTTTAAGCTCTCGCCCCTTGGCACCACCACGGCGGCCATCATCGACAATTCGACACCGACTGTGTGGGACCTTGCCGTCGCGCTCGCAGGCGGCTTTGCGGGCGGGCTGGGCAACTCGCGCGACCAGGAGCCCGCCACGCTCATCGCCGGCGTGGCCGTGGCGACCGCGCTGATGCCGCCCCTGTGCGCGGCGGGCTACGGCATCGCCATCGCAAGCGGATCGCTGTTTCTCTCGGCGCTCTACGAGTTTGGCATCAACGTGGTCTTTATCGCACTCGCGGCCGAAGTCGTGCTACTTCTATTGCGCGTGCCGCTCAAGCGCGACCTCAACGGCGACGGTATTGTGACTGCTGAGGAAGACGCCGAGGTCGACGAGCTGTCACGCAAGGTGCGCCGCCGCATTATTGTGGGCACGGTGATCTTTGCCATCCCCTGCATCGTTATGACGGCTGGCTCCATTGGCTCGGCGCAGGCCGGCGTGCAGGACGGCTACGGCGTCACCGAAACCACGCGCGAGCTCGCCGCGGTGCTGCCGGGCTTTAAGGATTACACCGTTGCCGTCGAGACCTCGGCTACCGAAGGCGAGGAGGAGGGCATCGTCGAGCGCGAGGTTGTCGCCCACGTGACGACAGGCGAGGTGCTCGGGGCGCACGACCGCCGCGTTGCCCGCAAGCTCATCGACCTCAACGTGCCTGAACTCGATCGCGTGGAGTTCGATGTCAAGTGATGCCGGCGCGGGACGAATGCTCGCACGGACGCAAGTTACGACGAGGCGCAGACGCGATACGGACACGAGCAAATGGCGGGGCGCAGTTCGCACCCGCGCCATACTCGCTGTTTTATTGCTGTGAATCAACTGTCCAGATCGACATCGCCAGACTCCACCGTAAACGCCGGATCGGTGCTCACAAGATAAAATCGGGTCACCTCAGTATTTCTAATTAGGTAAATCTGCCCCTGATTGCGTCGGCACGATTTATACGCCACGTGAACCGTGCCGAATTCTTCGCCGTTTTCCTTCTTTAATACCAGGATGTTAGGATCGTCCGTACGCTTAAACTGCCCGTCTGCGCAGATTCCGTCTTTGTCGACCAGCTGCCATCGACAGTTGTCCTCCTCAAGAAAGGCCAGGGTTTCCAGACTCGTCTTGTCGTCCCGATAGTAACCGTCAACGGCAAACCCTTCGGAAGCGCATTCCTGCATATAGGACGTTTCTCGGCTTATAGCAAACAGCCCTGTAGCGCCCAGGAGCACAGCCAGGCAGACCACTGCAAGGGCTATCGAAATAGCACAGCGACCCATGTTAGCCCAGCCGATAGTTGCTTAACGGAGCGTGAAACATACCTGGAACCTCCGATATCAGGGGGAACGTCGCCAGCAGGCTGGCGACAACTATATGTTTCTGACATCAAACCATATGGCTGCCACTCGCGGAGGGGGCATCGGCGAACGGCGTGTTTTCATACTCCATTGGTCAAACCTAAGCGCGGCCCTACAGCTCGTACTTGTACACACGGTAGATGTACTTTTCGGCTTCCATCTCGTAGGTGGCGATGGCCAGACCGTACCGATCGTACTCGGCAAAGGTCTTGGCCTGGCCCGAAGCCACGAGCATGCTATTCGAACCGCCGACGCGCTGCGCACTGCTCACATAACCCGAGAACGGCACTGCGATCTGGCCCACAAGCTCGTAGGCACGCGCGGTCTCGTCCACCGTAAAGACGCGCCCAAACGAATGCGTTCCCTTACTGTAGTCGGTCACCACTGCGGCGCCCAGCTGGCCCCAGTCGAACTTGGGATAGCTTTCGGCCGCACCAAAGTTGTTGTCGTACAGCAGCACCTGATAGCGAGCGGTTGCCGCCGTATCGGAGCTCGGCAGATAGGTCACACTGTGCTGGCCTGCGTTGAGCGAAAAATCGCCTTGGGCCT
>URTB01000118.1 GCA_900550595.1 uncultured Collinsella sp. | reverse complement strand
GAGGAGTCCGAGCAGGAGTAACGCTCGCTCACCCATCCCTTTGGCAGGTGGGATGTGATGGCCATGAGACTTGCGGACACTTTTCTCGTCCATCGACGTTCTTGCTTTGCCATTCTCTTTTCGGGGCAGACTCCGCACTGGAGTCTGCCCCGTTTTTTGGACAACACAGGCAGCCTCCACCGTCCGATGCGGACTCATCCGTCATCGCGTTTCTTGACTCGTATGAGGTTCGGTTTAAGGTCCGTAGGCGCACGCGCGGTGCGGACGGTAGAAGGCATTTGCGCCGCAACAAGCGCAAATAAGAATGCCCGGGGTTCGGAGCCCGGGCATTTAACAAAACCAGAAAACTAGGCCGCCCGCGCTCCCAAACATTTACGCGGGGTGCGTCGTTTTCTATTGACATTGTATCCCGAATCGCCCAGCCGATCCGGGATATTCTGAAAACTCAAATATGGGCTCAGGCACGAACGGAATCTCTTTAATTCCGAAAATAATGTATAATTCCAATATAAACTGGAATCAAACGAAAACAGTGGAAATGAACGAAGCGCTAATCTACTTACAAGAAGCACTAGGCCTCTCCGCCAAGACCAAAACTTGGCCTGGATCCGCACGCTTGCCGTTGCATCTGCGGGCGATTGAGGTCCGCGCTGTTGACGCAAACGGTTTTTCGTTTTTGCTTGCAAGTTTGCCTACTGGCGTCGGGCTTCCCGAGGCTAAGAGAGTCTATAGTCAGCTAGCCTTGCGCGCGGAGACTCCTGTTGTCGTTTCGTTTCCTGATGCCGATGCACGTCAGCGCAAAGCATTGGTCGCACAAGGGATTCCCTTTGTCTGCACGGGTAGACAGGCTTTTCTTCCATTTATGGGCACGGCCTGCACGGAGAGGGGCGGTGCCCGGTTTCGCAATCATGCGACCAAGATGTCACCCAACGCACAGGCTGCCGCAATCTGGGGAGCAGCCCAGGAGCCATATCGTCCCTATGACCTTTGTCGTGCGCTTGGAATCTCGGCAAGCCGCGCGAGTGAGGCCATAACCGAGCTTGTTGACAGGGGGCTCGCGAGGCGCGAGCGTCGCGAGCGACGTGTCGTCGTGTTCCCTGTTGCCGTTGATCTTCTGCTCAGCGAACACATGGCAGAGCTCTCCTCGCCTGTCTCGAAGGTCTTTTTTGCAAGGAAGACGCCGCAGATCGACTATCTTGTTGACGCCGGGGAGACGGCGCTCGCTGCGCGTTCGATGCTCGCTGCGCCGGGCATGGAACAAAAGGCCGTCTTAAGAAGTGCATTGCGTCAACTGAGCGACCTCGAAGTCGCAGACGGGGAGTTGCCGGATAACGAAACGGCGATGATCCAAGTGTGGCGCTATGCGCCCGTGTTTGTCGACTCCTCCCGTGTCGACAACATTTCGCTTGCGCTATCTTTGGCGGCAATCGACGATGAGCGAATTCAGCTCGAAGTCGATCGCATGTTTGGAAAGGAATATCCATGGCAAGAAGCGCTGTAGAAGGTCTCCAAGAATTCGGACCGTAGGCGGTGTTTCGGTCCTAGCTGCGTTGTCCGGCGCATGAGCTCGCAATTCGGCTATTATTTGTTTAGACAACCTGAGCTGTAGAGGAGTGACCGGCGATGGTGCAGGGCGCCAAACATATGAAGAGCAATAACGCCGCGGACAACGGCGGCTCAAGCCCTCAGCCCAAACCTCAACAAAAGCCCAAGCGCCGTCGAAAGCGACTGCCGCGCTGGGCCGATCGGCTCATCACCATCGTCATCATCCTTATTGGCGTGGGCCTTATGACCTGGCCGTGGATCTTGGACCGGCTCGAGGCCTCGGGCGTGTTCAACCAGATCAGCACCGTGTCCAGCACCGTGGACGCGCTGTCTGCCGAGGAGCGCGAGCGCATCCTGCTCCAGGCTCGCTCCTTTAACGAACAGCTGGCGGGCGAGGCCACCGAGCTCCCCGCCGACCAGATCGAGCCCTACGCCCAACAGCTCATTTTTGACCGCGACCCCATGATGAGCTGGGTCGAGATCCCCTCCATCGACGTGAGCATGCCCATCTACCACGGCACGAGCGAGGAGGTCCTTATGGCGGGCGTCGGCCACCTGGAGGGCACGAGCCTGCCGGTGGGCGGCACCTCGACGCATTGCGTGCTCACCGCGCACTCGGGCATGCGCAACCTGAGCATGTTCGACGACATCCACTCGCTGGAGCCCGGCGACCTGGTGCTGCTGCACACCATGAACAAGACGCTCGCCTACAAGATGGTGGACTCCGAGGTCGTGCTGCCCGAGGAGATGGAGTCGCTGACCATCGAGCCCGGCGCCGACAAGGTGACGCTCGTCACCTGCACGCCCTACGGCGTGAACGACCATCGCCTGCTGGTGCATTGCGTGCGCACCAAGTACAACAAGAAGGACGTCGACAAGCAAAAGTCGCTGGCCGGCCGCCACTGGGGCAAGCGCGAGTTTGCCGTGCTCATCGTGGTCGTGGCCATTGTGCTGTTGCTACTGGACATCGTGATCCACGCGGTCCGCAAGCGCCGCAAGACCAAGGCCTCGGCATAAGACATTCTTCAGAACCACCACAATGGGGACAGGCACCTTTGTGGTGGTCGGGACTTCCAAACCATCACAACATTCGATGAAAATCGCGATTTGGACGAAAAGTGTCGAATCTTGTGATGCTTTTCGCTGCGGGCGAGACGGTTTTCGTTGCGGGCGGGACGGTTTTCGCTATGGACGGCGCGGTTTCGCTGCGGAACCGCCAGCCCGCCGCCTGCCAACCGCCGCCCTCGTTACGTTTTCGCTGCATTTGGGTAAAGCACCTGCTCCAAGCGGCGTTGCCTTGTATACTAGAGCGGTTTATCTGTTATGCGGAAGGGAGCGCCTATGGCACTCAGCGAGAAAGACGTGCGCGGCATCGCCGAGTACGCAAAGATCGCACTGACCGATGACGAGCTCACCCAGATGACGTCCTACATGAACGACGCCGTCCAGATGCTCGAGCCCGTCTTGCAATATGACTTGCCCGACGTGGAGCCCACGTTCCATCCCATCGGAAGCCTGTCCAACGTGATGGGTGATGACCTGCGCGAGCCCGAGCGCGACCTGCCGCTCGACGTCGCGCTCGAGAACGCCGGCAGCGCGCGCGACCGTTACTTCCGCGTGCCGTCCATTTTGGGAGAGGGGGAGAGCGAGTAATGGCGCAGAGCTTCGATTCCCTTACCGCCGCCCAGGTCGCCGCGGGCGTTGCCGCCGGCGACTTTACCGCTACCGAGGTGGCCCAGGCCTCCCTTGCCGCCATCGAGGCGCGCGAGGGCGGGGTCCAGGCATTCCTACAGGTAGCGCCCGAGCTTGCGCTCGAGGCCGCCGCGCGCGTGGATGCCGACCGTGCCGCAGGCAAGCCGCTGCCCCCGCTCGCGGGCGTGCCGCTGGCCATTAAGGACAACATGAACCTCGTGGGCACGCGCACCACCTGCGCTTCCCGCATGCTCGGGGACTACCAGAGCGTCTACACCGCCACCTGCGTCCAACGCATGCTCGATGCCGGCTGTCTGCCTATGGGCAAGGCAAATATGGACGAGTTTGCCTTTGGCAGCTCCACCGAGAGCTCGGCGTTCCACCGCACCAACAACCCCTGGGATACCGAGCGCGTGCCCGGCGGCTCTTCGGGCGGCTCCGCTGCAGCCGTCGCCGCGGGCGAGGTCGCGCTCTCGCTGGGCTCGGACACCGGCGGCTCCATTCGTCAGCCGGCGTCGCTGTGCGGTGTGGTGGGCTTTAAGCCCACGTATGGCGCCGTGAGCCGTTACGGCGTAGTTGCCTTCGGCTCGTCGCTCGACCAGGTGGGCCCCTTCGGCCGTACGGTCGAGGATGTCGCGCTGGCCATGAACGCGCTTACCGGCGCGGGCCACGATCCATACGACTGCACCAGCCAGGATTGCGCCGTCGACTTCACCGAGCATATCAACGACAGCATCGAGGGTAAGCGCGTGGGCATCATTCCCGCGTTTATGGAGGCCGAGGGCCTGACGCCCGAGGTCAAGGCCGCTGTTCAGCGCGCCGCCCAAGAGCTGCAGAACCAGGGTGCCGAGCTGGTCGAGGTCGACCTGCCGCACCTGGACGCCGCCATCGCCGCCTACTACGTCATCGGCCCGGCCGAGGCGTTCTCCAACCTGGCCCGCTTCGACGGCATTCGCTACGGCTATCAGGAGGAGGGCTGCGCCAACCTGTCCGACCAGAGCTCGCTTTCGCGTGCCCACGGCTTTGGCGCCGAGGCCAAGCGTCGTCAGATGCTCGGCGCCTACCTGCTGAGCTCGGGCGTGTACGACAAGTACTACTACGCTGCGCAAAAGGCCCGCACGCTCATCACGCAGGACTACGACGTCGCGTATGCCAAGGTGGACACCATCCTCATGCCCGCCTCGCCGCGCACGGCCTTTAAGTTTGGCGAGATCAGCGACCCCACGCAGATGTACCTCTCCGACCTGTACACCATCTCGCTCAACATTTGCGGCAACGGTGGTATCTCGGTGCCGCTGGGCCTGGGCGAGGACAGTAAGCTGCCCGTTTCTGCTCAGCTGGTTGGTCCGGCCTTTAAGGACCGTCAGCTGCTTATGTTTGCCCGCGCCCTGGAGCGCGGCTTTGCCGATGCTGCCACGGGTGCGCCCGCGCTTTCCGTCGCGCCCGATTTTGCCGGGAAGGGAGGCGAGCTGTAATGAAGGAGCTTTCCGAGGTCCTGCAGGATTGGGAGGCCGTGATCGGCCTGGAGATCCATACCGAGCTCACCGCACTCGATACCAAGATGTTCTGCAACTGCAAGCTCAGCCACGATGACGAGCCCAACGCCAACGTGTGCCCGGT
>URTB01000117.1 GCA_900550595.1 uncultured Collinsella sp. | reverse complement strand
GGCTCGCTCGGAAAGCACATTAAGTGCTTTCCGGCTCGTGCGGAATCTACGAAAACCTTGCGCCCGGCCTTCGGCGGCGCGGCCTGCGGTGACTTTGGGGCAGCCCGGTTTTCCGTTGAGCAACGCCTCCACTCATAATGCTTGGGTCGGTGGGCTGATGTGTTGCGTCCCGTTGGGCTATAAGGTTGAAACGAAGGTTGACAGGCGGTGGAGACCTTCGTCCAGATTTTTGTCGGAGACGCAGTAGCTTAAGCGGACGTGGCCTTCGGTGCCGAAACAGTCTCCCGGGACTAGGGCTACGTTGGCCTCTTTGATGGCTTTGATGCAGAAGTCTTCGCTCGTTAGGCCGTATTGTTTGATGCTGGGGAAGGCGTAGAAGGCTCCCGCCGGTTCCACTACGTCGAGGCCCATGGCGTTTAAGGCTGCGAGTACACGTTTGCGACGAGCTCGGTAGACTTCGAGCATGGGGGTGGGGTCGACGGTCAGAGCTCGAGCTGCGGCGTCCATCTCAAATGAAACGGCGCTCGATACTAAGTATTGGTGGGCCTTTGCGATCTCGGCGATAACGGGGGTTGCCGCTGCTAGCCAGCCCAAGCGCCAGCCGGTCATGGCCCAGGGCTTGGAAAAGCTCTCGATAACTACTGTCTGATTGCGAAGCTCCGGGTGACGCTGGGCAAATCGCTCGTAGCCGTCCACGTAGACCAGGCGGTTATATACATCGTCGCAGATTACGTAGATGCCCGCCTGCTCTGCCACGTGTGCCACGGCGTCGAGCGACGCCGCGTTGAGAATGCAGCCCGTAGGATTGTTGGGCGTGCAGATGACGATGGCCTTGGTCGCCGGCGTCACGCAAGCACGAAGTGCGTCCTCGTCAATCTGGAATTGCGCAGACTCCGTATCCAAAAAGACCGCCTTGGCGTGGTTGGCCACGACAATGCTCTCGTACAGGCCAAAGGCCGGCGTGGGGATGATGACCTCGTCGCCGGGGTTGAGCATAGCCATGAATGTTGCCGACAGGGCCTCGGTCGCGCCGTCGGTCAGGATGATCTCGTCGGCAGAGAACGTAAGGCCCGCGTCCCCCATGTAGGCAGACAACGCCTCACGCAGGGCGGGGCGACCGTTGTTAGGCGGATAGTGCGTGTCGCCGCGGTCGAGCGAAGCCGTCACCTCGGCGCTAATCACATCGGGCGTGGGAAAATCGGGCTCGCCGAGCGCGAGCGCGATGCACTCCGGGTGCTGGGCGGCGAGCGCATTGATCCGACGGATGCCGGAGGGCTTGAGCGTGGCAAGCGAGGTGTTCATGGGCAGACGCATGGCGTTCCTTTCGTAAGGGTTGCACTAGGATAGCGCGGCGGGGCGCCGTCAGACGGTGTAACCTAAACGGAAACCAACCGGAAAGGAGGCGGCATGGAGACAACCGCGCACGGCGATGTACCAAAAACGCTGCAAACCATTGCGTATATCAGCGTTCCCAATAGCGCCGATCTTGAGTTTTTGCTTTGGGACCTGCAGGATGCCATCGCCGCCTATGCACAGTTTTCCGACACCGCGCTCCCCCGCCCGGTTGACCTGGAGGCGGATGATGCCGGCGCAGTCGATGGCATGGTGCTGGCCATTGAAGATGTGGCTGACGATGAAACGTTGACAGCTATCGAGCAGGCGCTTGAGCGCTTTGGCGGTACGGGAACGCGCGTCTATGCCGCGATTCGAGCCGCACAGGAGGGCGCTAAGCAGGCGCGCGGGACCGCCGTTCGTCTGCACGAGGCATGTGAGCGCCATGACCAATTGTGGTGTGGCGGCGTTGTCGTCTGTGCCGGCAGCGGTATTGCGGCGCTTCGCCATTCCCCACGCATGGGCCTCTTGCGCCGACCATTTTCGGAAGCGATGGATAAGCTTGTGGGCGCTGTGCGCATGGGATGCTCCATTGAGCATGCGCAGCGACTTGGCGGCGGCAATGCCGTCAACGTCAACGTCGACGGCATGATTTGCGCCGAGCCAGCCGTGCCCGCGCCGGTCTGGCGAGGCGTTCTGAAACGTCTGGGCGCCCATGCTCAGTCAAATATCTAAATTAGAGAGCGGCCCAGTCAACGGCTTCGTGCCAGCACTCAACAAGGCGCTCCAGACGCCAAGCCGCGTTAGCGGGACTAGTTGACGGCAATACGACAGCCGCCAGACCCGTCCGCTCCTGTAGATAGCGCTTATAGAGGCGCCCCGCCGTACCACCGTTGCATATCACCTGCTCAATGGGAGCTGCACCGGTAATGCGCTCGATATGTGCCGGCACAACGTTGCGAATGCTCGCGTCACTCGAGCCCTTAATGTCGCAGCTCTCAATCACATCCCACAGGGCTACGCCGCCGTTCAGCAGCATGGATCGCTTGGCGGCAATCGAGGCGTCGAGCGTCGCAGGCTCGCTGTCCGCCAAAAGGTCGCCCTCGTTGGGCGGCACGGGCACACCGAGGCACGCGGCCATCACGCGCCAAAAGCGATTCTGGGGGTTGCCGTAATAAAAATCATTGGCGCGCGAAAGCACCGAGGGAAACGACCCGAGCACCAAAACGCGCGAACGCTCGTCAAACACGGGTTCAAACCCATGTTCAATATGTTGATAGCCCTCGTCCGGCGCGGCCACGAGCTAGGCCCTCAGCAGATAGCGCACCTCGTAGGGCGCAAGCTCAAGGGAGCCAGCCAGCTCGACCGTGGGAGCATCGTCGGCAAGTAGGTCGACGAAGGAGCCGTTGAGTTCGCCGGCTCCAAAGGTATAGGGCTCGTTCACGGCATTGACCGCCACAAGCACCGTCGCGTCGTCGCAGGCGCGCTCGAACAGCAGCTGCTTGTTCTGGATCACCACGTTGCGATAGGCACCGTAGTTGAGAGCACGGGCCGCCGCGTCGTCGGCCGAGCGCAGGTGCGTGAGCTGCTTGATGAAGGCCGTCAGCTCGTTGGGCGCAGGCTCATCGAGCGCAGGTCGCAGCGCCCAGTCGCCATCGGGGCCGCCCTTTTCGCCAGCAATTCCCCACTCGCTGCCGTAGTAGACGCACGGGATGCCCGGCATGCCAAACAGCATGCCATAGGCGGGGCGCAGGCAGGACTTGTCAGTGAGGATGCTCGCCAGGCGCGGCACATCGTGGTTGTCGACAAACGACAGCAGATGCTTGCCGCGATAAATGCACCACGGGTCACCGCCAAACTGGCGATGAAGAGAGTGGGCAATCTCGAACATGTTGATCGAATTAAAGCTGGAGTACAGGCCCTTGTAGCACTCGTAGTTGGTGCAGGAGTCGAGCATCTCGTCGTTGACGATCTGATTGTAGTCGCCGTGGAGCGTCTCGCCGATCAGCACAAAGTCGGGCTTGAGCTCACGGGTAAAGGCGTACAGGCGGCGCATGAAGTCGCGGTCGAGCATATAGGCGACGTCCAAGCGCAGACCGTCGACGCCAAAGACCTCGGCCCAACGGCGCACGGACTCGAGCAGGTAATCGACCACGGCGGGATTTTGCAGGTTGAGCTTCACAAGCTCAAAATGGCCTTCCCAGCCCTCGTACCAAAAGCCGTCGCCATAGCAGGAATCGCCGTCAAAGCTAATGTGGAACCAGTCCTTGTACGGCGAGTCCCACTTACGCTCCTGCACATCGCGGAAGGCCCAAAAGCCGCGACCGACGTGGTTGAAGACGGCGTCGAGCACCACGCGGATGCCGTGGGCATGCAGCGTCTCACACACGGCGGCAAAGTCGGCATCCCCACCCAGGCGACGGTCGATGTGACGCAGACTGCGCGTATCGTAGCCGTGGCTATCAGACTCGAGCGGCGGGTTGATGAGTACAGCGCCAATACCAAGTTTCTGCAGGTAGTCGGCCCATTGGGCGATTTTCATGATGGGCGCATCGGGGTTGGGCGCGGCGTTAGCAGCCTGGGCGAGCTCATCCTCGGCAACGGGCGCGACGTTTTCGCGCGGAGCCCCGCAAAAGCCCAGCGGATAGATCTGGTAGAACGTCGTCTCATATGCCCACATAGCAGCCTCCCGGTAAGCTCAACACAACGACATCCATTGTATGCCCGGCTTGTATCCTCTTCCCCAAAATAAGTTGCGGTGGAATAGTTCCTGCTTGGGCCTTCAGAGGCCTTAAACAGGAACCATTCCACCGCAACTGATGAGGGGACGTGATTAGGCGACGGGCTTTGCGCGGCGTATGGCCGGGAATAGCACCGTAATAGCGAGGATGACGCCTACGACGGCGATTGCGCCACCTGCGCAGCCGATCCAGGCGATACCGGGGCCTGAAACCACGGCTCCGCCGATCGCGGTACCCGTGCCGATACCGAGGTTGAACAGGCCCGAGAAGATCGACATGGCGACGGCCGACGAGTCCGCCGGCGTGTACTTGATGAGCTCGGCCTGGAACGCCACGTTAAAGGCCGTGGCGCAGCAGCCCCACAGCGCGCAAACGGCAAGAACCGCGGTGAGCGACGACGCGGCAGGACCCATAAGTAGCAAGGCGACCGGCACTCCGGAGAGCGTGATCGCAAGGAACGGAAAACGGTGCCCATCGAACAGGCGGCCAAACAACCAGCTTCCGAGCAGACCAGAGCAGCCAAACGCCGTCAACGTCATGGTGATGGCGCTTGCGTCGACATGCGCGACCTGAGCCAGGAACGGCTCGATATAGCTATAGCCCGCGTAATAGCCGGTCGCCATGAACACCGTGACCACATAGAGCGCGATCAGGAACGGGTTCTTGAGCAGCTCGGGCAGCTGCTTGAGCGTAAAACGCTCGCCCGCCGGCATGGCCGGGAACACGGTCGCCTGGTAGACGACCGCGATGGCCGAGAGGACCCCGACCACGGCAAACGTCATGCGCCAGCCCACGGCCAAGCCAATAGCGCGACC
>URTB01000116.1 GCA_900550595.1 uncultured Collinsella sp. | reverse complement strand
CGGTACCGGCCTTAATGGACATCTCCAGCGTCTCGCTCGTCTGCTTAATCAGACGTTTGATCATGCTGTTGACGTCTTCCTCGGTCACGTCGCGGCGCTCGTTAACCTCGATATTCTTCACCTCGGCCTTGACCTGGCGAATGATAGACAGGCGAACCTTGTCCTTGGCCTTCATGGCCGCAATCATTTCCTTCTGCAGCTCTTCGTTGGTCATCTGCAAATCCTCCTCAATAGCGTGGGCGGCACTCGCGCGAGCACCGTCCCATGATTACTTGGTCGTCGACGAATTGTCGGTCGAGCTCTTGGTGACGCCCTTCAGGCTGACGTTGTACGGCACGTCCTTGGGCATGGGGTTGACGGTAATGTCGGCGTCCTTCTTGTACTGCTCCAGCCACTCGCTGTATGCAGTACTGGCCGCCTGCGTCTTCACCACGTTGGAGACGTACTTCTTGATGTCCTTGGGTACCTGCTTGATGTCATCGACCTGGCTATCGACATGGAAGTAGTCGGTGCACTTGATGACATGGTAACCATAGGTCGACTCGACGACGCCGCTCACATCGCCCTTGTTGAGCCCCTCGAGCGCCGTCTGGTAGCTGTCGACGAAGGTGGTGAGCTTATCCCAACCCACATCGCCCTTCTTCTCCTTGGAGCCGGTGTCGTCGGAATACTGCTTCACGGCGTCCTCAAAGCTCAGCTCGCCGGAGTTGATTTTGTCCAGGCACTCCTGTGCCTTGGCCTTGGCGGCGGCCTTGTCCTCGTCGGATGCGTCGGAATCAACCTTGATCAGGATATTCGACGAGCGGCGGGCGTCATTGTAGTTAGACAGGTTCTCGTTGATGTAATCGACGATCTCGCTGTCCTTGGGCTTGCTGGTGGGCGCCACGGCATCCTTAAGCTTTTGCTGTGCCAAGCTCTCCTTGAGCGAGTCCTTGTAGGTGTCCTCGGTATAGCCGTAGGTCTTAAGGGTCTTCTTAAAGGTCTTGGCACCGCCCGCGCTCTTGCACGCGTCCTTCCATGCCTTCTCGACCTCCTCGTCCGACACCGTCACGCCGTTTTCCTTCTGCGCCTGCTGAAGCAGAATCTGCTGCGTGTAGGAGTCGATGAGCTGCTTGCGGTACTTTTTGGGCGTAAGGTCGTTGTCGACCAGATACTGCGCCCAGTCCTTGTCCTTGGTGTAACCGTAGGATGTGCGCATGCTCATGATTTGCTTGGTCACGGTGTCCTCGGTGAGGTTGGTGCCGTTGATGGTGGCGGCGACACCGCCGGTAAGCTTGTAGCTCGAGGTATCCTCTGCCTGCGACATGAGACCGGAGCATGCCATGGCCGAGACGGAAAGCAGCATTGCCAGCACGCCGATAACCACCAGGACGATCTTGACCGTCTTAGACACGTACGTCTTGCGCTGCTTCTTACGAGAGCTGGAGGCAGCGCGAGCCTGCTGCCCGGGCGTCGACGCGGCCTCGGAGTTCTTTTTCTTGTTTGCCATAGTTGGCCTTTCGCATCACGAATCGAACAAACGCCATTGTGTCACAACGCGGACCCCGCGACACACCTGGCACATGGGGGACAAGTTAATCTGCACCATTTTGGTGCAAAGGGGGCAGCTCTGGCAGCTGGCAGTTAGGGACGTTCCTTTTCTGCCGGCAGTTAGGGACAGTCCCCAAGTGCCGGCCCTAAAAGTGGCGGCGGATGGCGTCGACCATGCCTTGGCACGTGGCCTGGCCGAGCACGTCGGCTGCGGCGTCGGCATCCATAAAGATATTCATGAGCGCTTGCAGGGCCTCGACTTGGCCGCCCGGCTCGGCAATGCCCAGATTGATGATGATCTGCGCCGGCACGGGGGCACCCATACCCGCCATAGCACTGAACGTCACGGGCGCCACGGGCTTCACCACCGCGATATAGGGCTTAGCCACAAACCCCGGATCGGTATGCGGGATGGCGATGTTGGCCGCCGGCATGGCAAGGCCCGTGGGATAGGCATCTTCACGCGTGCGGACGGCGTCGAGCCAACCCGGCACAATGTAGCCGCGAGGTGCAAGCTCGTCCTCGAGCCGCGCAAATACCTCATCCGGCGTCGCGCACTCCCAATCAAAAAACACCAGCTCAGGCGTAAACAGTGCTTCGCTATCCGCCATGCGCTCACCTCTCTCACCTAGTCACCTGCGACGTTCTTAAACGACCAGTCATTCAAGAACGTCGCAGGTGACTACCAAAAACAAAAGGTGGTCACACGCACCTTGGCGCCAATGACCACCCTGACCACTCAACTAAATTGTACTGTGCACCGCTAGCCGCGGGGTGCATCAATTGCCACTTTGCCGCTCTCCAGCACGTGGACGCGGCCGTCGGCGAGCATCTGAACAACCTCGGGATACAGCACATGCTCAATCGCGTGGATGTGCTCCTCGAGCGTGTCGACATCCCAACCTTCCTCGACAGCCAGCGCGCGCTGGGCGATGATGGGGCCGTTGTCGTAAATCTCGTTGGCAAAATGTACGGTCACACCGGTCACCTTGACGCCGCGCGCAAAGGCATCGTCGATCGCATGCGCGCCGGTAAAGCTCGGCAGCAGTGCCGGATGTAAGTTGACCACGCGGTTGGGAAACGCCGCCAGCAGCGGCGTATGCACCATGCGCATGTAACCGGCCATGACCACATATTCGCAGCCGCGCTCGAGCAGCTCGTGCGCGATGATCTCGTCGGCGGCAATGGGGTCGGCATAGACATCCTTGGACAGCGTAAGCGTCTGGATACCCGCACGCTCGGCACGCTGCAGACCCTTGGCCGAAGGACGGCTCGACACCACAAGCTCAATTGAGGCATTGAGCTTATCCGCGGCGATCAGGTCGATCAGCGCCTGCAGGTTGGTTCCCGAACCGCTGATGAGAACGCCGATCTTGAGCGGCTCAGCCGTATCGGTGCCGGTCGGACGAGTATAGGGCACAAAGTCCAGGCCCTCGGCGGCAGCCATCTGCTCGTTAGCGCTCATCGGAGTACACGACCTTACCGGAACCCTCGACACACTCGCCCACGCGGAACGGCTTCTCGCCCAGTGCGACCAAGGCCTCGGTCACCGCGGCCTCGTCCTCGGGGGCGACGATCAGGCACAGGCCGACGCCCATGTTGAAGGTCTTGCATGCCTCGTTGGGCGCGAGCTCGGCCTGGCGCGACACGTAGGTGATGACGGGCGGAACGTCCCAACCCATCTCGGCGCCGTTGCGGGTGACCACGGCGTCGACGTCGTCGGCAAGCGCGCGGTTGAGGTTCTCGGTGATGCCGCCGCCGGTGATGTGGGCAATGGCGTGCACCGGAGCGCCGCCGCGAAGCAGCTCAAGAACCGGCTTGACGTAGATGCGCGTGGGGGCCAGCAGGGCGTCGGCCAGCGATGCGCCGCCGAGCTCCTCGAGCGGGCGGCTCAGCTCCTCGGCCTTAGCGGCGGCCTCGGGCGTGCCCGGCTTGATGCCGTCAACGCCGATGACCTTGCGCACGAGCGAGTAGCCGTTGGAGTGCACGCCGGTGGAAGGCAGGCCCAGAATCACGTCGCCGGGGCGGACGTTCGCGGGGTCGAGCATCTTGGGGCGGTCGACGACACCCACAGTAAAGCCGGCAAGGTCGTAGTCGGCAGGCGCCATGACACCGGGGTGCTCGGCCATCTCGCCACCCACGAGCGCGCAGCCCGCGAGCTTGCAGCCATCGGCCACGCCCTTGATGATCTTTGCCATGTGCTCGGCCTCAATGTGGCCGATGGCAACGTAGTCCAGGAAGAACAGCGGCTCGGCGCCCGAAGCCAAAATGTCGTTGACGCACATGGCGACCAGGTCCTGCCCCACCGTCTCGTGACGGTCCATGATCTGGGCGAGCACGAGTTTGGTGCCCACGCCGTCGGTACCGCTGATCAGGATCGGGTCTTCCATATCCTTAAGCGCGGCGGCCGAGAACAGGCCACCGAAACCACCGATACCGCCGATGACCTCGGGGCGGTTGGTGTCCTTTACCATTTGCTTAATAGCGTCGACGGCGCGGCCGCCCTCGGCGGTATCGACGCCGGCATCCTCATACGTCACATGCTTGCTGTCGCTCATCTGAGCCTTCCTCTCCCACTACCGTTTGCCGCCCGGGCGCCAAACGGTGCTCATAGTTGCGTTCATTTCGGCGCGCGTCATAACAACGCGCGCCGCTCAATCAACAAAACAGTAGGTAAAACCTACTAAAATAAACCTGTCCCCAAATGACAGGTTTTAGGCCTCGCCGTGCTTCTCTTCCCAGCTGCGGTCGTCGTATTTCTCGACCACGGCGTCGTCGTCAAAGTGCAGCGGCTTATCCAGGTTGCGGGGCTTAAAGCCCTCCATAAACTTGTCGCGGCCAAAGCTCTCGGGAATCGCCACGGGATAACGGCCGGTAAAGCACGCATCGCAGTAGCCGCCCTTGGGCATGACCTTCAGCAGGCCCTCAACCGAAAGGAAGGCCAGCGAATCGGCGCCGATATACTCGCAGATCTCCTCAACCGTCTTGTTGGCGCTGATGAGCTGCGACTGCACGTCGGTATCGATACCGTAGAAGCACGGCCAGATGACCTCGGGCGAGTTGATGCGGATGTGAATCTCCTTGGCGCCGGCGTTGCGCAGCATCTTGACGAGCTGCACCATGGTGGTACCGCGCACGATGGAATCGTCGATGACGACCAGGCGCTTGCCCTCGATGTTGTCGCGCAGCGGGTTGAGCTTCATGCGCACGCCCATGGCGCGCAGCTCTTGCGTGGGCTCGATAAACGTACGGCCCACATAGCGATTCTTGATGAGGCCCTCGCCAAAGGGAATGCCGCTCTCGTGCGAATAGCCCTCCGCAGGCGGCAGGCCGGAGTCGGGCACGCCGATGACCAGGTCGGCCTCGACGGGCTCCT
>URTB01000115.1 GCA_900550595.1 uncultured Collinsella sp. | reverse complement strand
CGCTCATGGTCATCGCGGCCTGCGTGCAGCCCCAGGGAATGGTTGCCCGCGCGCTGTCCGCCGAGCCGCTCGTGTGGGTTGGCAAGCGCTCGTACAGTATCTATCTGTGGCACTATCCACTGCTGCTGCTTATGAACCCGGTCGCTAACATCAGCGATACGCCCTGGTGGCAGTACATCTTGCAGGTACTTGTGGTGGTCGCCGTAGCCGAGTGCTCCTATCGCTTTATCGAAACGCCGTTTAGGAAGGGCGCCTTCGGCCGCACTGTCGCCGAATTCCGCGATGGCACCACCACGCCCGCCAACTGGGCACGCGCGCACGTCCCTGTCTGCGCAGCCTGCACTGTCGTGTTGGTCGTTGCACTGGGCGGCCTGATCTTTGTGCCCGAAACGTCCGCACTGAGCGGCGAGGGCGCAGAAGTTCTGAACAAGGAAGCCAAAAACACCGCGCCCACCGACCAGCAGGCGGCCGACGACACCGACAAGGACAACGACGGCTTCCCCGATGGCTCCTACGACCTGTTGATGATCGGTGACTCCGTGTCGCTGCGCGCCGTTGATTCCTTTGACGGTGTGTTCCCGCACAGCCATATCGATGCCGAAAAGGGTCGCCAGTTTGATGCGGGCCGCGCGACATTTGAGGGCTATATCCAGCAGAACCTTGCCGGCAAGATCGTGGTCTTTGCCCTGGGCACCAACGGTTTGGTAACGGACGCCCAGGTCGATGCGATCATGGCCGACGCCGGCGAGCAGCGTATTGTCGTATTTGTAAACACGCGTAGCCCGCAGCCGTGGGTCGGGTCCACGAACCAGGCCATCGCCAACGCCGCCACGCGCTACAAAAACGTTCGCGTTATCGACTGGTACGGATATAGTGCCAACCGCAATGATCTGTTCGACGGCGATGGCACGCACCTCTCGAACGCGGGTGTGACCGAGTACCTTAAGCTCATCCACGATGCCGTCAAGAAGGACCTGCCCGTGCATCCCGAGGATCACGTTAACGATCCGCAGCCGGCGGCTGTCAAATCCGCTGCCGATGCACTCGTCAGCGCCCTCGCCTACAAACCGCACAAGCTAGGCACCGACAAGTAACGCGCAGCCAAATCTGCTTACACCCGCAGCAAACAACCCAAAATCGCTCTTTTCGAGCCGACTCCGAGAGGCCGTGGGCAAAAAAACAGGCCGCAGCCCATGGCGGCGACCTGTTTAGAGTCCAAAAGAAGCGCTACGCGCTGTAGCCCATCGCCTGCAGCACAAACATGACGACCGTCAGCACCGTAATCACACCGATAGTCGCCCAGGTGAGCACATTCCACACGCGGCCGTTGCGGTTGGCGCCCATAATGTGTCGATCGGCGGCAATAAGCACCTGGAACACCAGGACCACAGGCAAAAGCACGCCGTTGATGACCTGCGAGGTCATCATAATCTGGAACAGGTCGACGCCGGGCATGAGCACCAGCACGGCAGAGATGCCAATGATAGCCGTAATAATGCCGCGATAGACCGGGGCCTCGTCCCAGCTGCGATCGGCACCGCGCTCCCAGCCAAATGCCTCGCAGATAGCGCTGGACGTAACGCCCGGAAGCACGCAGGCGGCCAAGAAGCTCGCCGCGACCAGGCCCGATGCAAACAGCACCGTGGACCACTGGCCCGCGATGGGCTCCAACGCGCGGGCGGCGTCGGCAGCATCGCTGATCTGAATGCCCGCAGGGAACAACACCGTACCGGTCGTTATGATAATAAAGCCGGCAATGACATCGGCGGCAATCGAGCCGCTCACGGTGTCGATACGCTGCAGCACGATATCGTCCTCGCCCGCATTCTTATCGACCACGTTGTTCTGCGCCAAGAAGATCATCCACGGCGCGATGGTGGTGCCGATCGTTGCGACCACAAGCGACACGTAACTGGGGTCGTTTTGGATGTTGGGCACAACCAGGTCGACCGCCACCTCGCCCCAGCTGGGACCAGCCATAAATGCAGCGACGATGTAGGTCACAAACACGCAGCTCACCAGCAGCAGAATCTTCTCGATGCGCTGGAAGCTGCCCGACATGGTAAGCATCCAAACCAGCAGCGCCACGAGCGGCACCGAGATGCTCGCCGGCACGCCAAAGAGGGCAAGACCGCTCGCGATACCCGCAAACTCCGAAATGGTCACGGCCGTGTTGGCGATCAGCAGCGCCGCCATGGCCAGCACGCTCCTGCGCACGCCAAAGCGCTCGCGGATGAGCGAGGCCAAGCCCTTGCCCGTCACGCAGCCGCAACGCGCCGCAGTCTCCTGTGTCACGATGAGCAGCACGGTCATGACGGGAAGCATCCACAGCATCTTGTAGCCATAGCTGGCACCGGCGCTGGAATACGTGGCGATGCCGCCGGCGTCATTGCCCGAAAGCGCCGCCAGAAGGCCAGGGCCCATGGCGCCAAAGATGGCCGCGATGGTCAGCTTTTGCTTGGTGCTCGCCTTTTGCTTCGTGTTTTGCACGCGACCACCTAACCCATGACTGACATGGCAAGCAGCACCGCGGCGATGCAGTACGCCACACACGAGATCATGACGGCAATGACGTTCATGGCGGTGCCCGACGTATTGAGGTCGTGCTCGTCACGCCAGAACAGCACCATCAGGTAAATCACGGCGCTCATGTTGCCGATCAGACAGACGATGGCCGCGATGTTAAAGCAGCCGGTAAAGAGTTGCTCCTCAAACATAGGCGCGTCGAGGAACGCGGCGGTGCGCACCAGCTGGGCGCACAGGTAGGTCACGAGCGACAGAATCAAGCCCATGCCCGTACTCTGGAAGAAAAATCCCAGATACGGCTTGGGCTCATCGTCATGGCCGTCGTACTCCAGGAAGTAATTCTTGACGAACGACACCATGCGCGAGGCAGCCAACAACACGAGCGGCATGGCGCACATGGGGAACACCACCAGATGCGCGGAGCCCAGCGCCGTCCCCAGCACTGTTGCCATGATGCACGAGGCAATGCCCCACACGACAACCCAGTACTGGCGATGCACAAACCAGCTGAGCACATTCGTCGAGTCGTCGGACGCGCTATCGCCCGAGCCGACGCCTGCGATCTGCAGGTCCTCCTGGTGCTCCTCGGCGATAACGTCCATGGCGTCGTCAAAGGTCACGATACCCAAAATGTGACGGTTCTCGTCGCAAACGGGGATGGCGACCAAGTCGTACTTGGTCATCTCGTCCGTTACGTCTTCCTGGTCATCGTCGGGCGACACATAAACCAGGTCGCGATAGGCCAGCTGGCCCAGCGTGGCATCGCGGTCGGCCACGATGAGCGTACGCAGCGAAAGCACGCCGGTGAGCATGCCGCTCGGGTCCTCGGTATAGACGTAGTAGACGCTCTCGAAATCCTCGTCGAGCTTGCGGATCGCCTCGATGGCGTCACCGACCGTCGCCGTGGCGGGCAGGGAGACAAACTCCGAGGTCATGATACGGCCGGCGGTGTTGTCCTCATAGCCCAGCAGGTTACGAATCGCCTTCTCCTCCTGAACGCCCATCAGGCGCAGAAGCTTCTCGGCCTTCTCGTAATCGAGCTCGTCGATCAGATCAGCGGCGTCGTCCGGGTCCATCATGGCCAGCATCGACGATGCATCGGTGTCGGACAGGCCCTCGAGCATCTCGGTCATAAGTTCGTCGTCATCGAACTCCGAGATGGCCTCGGCGGCCTGGGCGGTATCGAGCTGCGCGAACACCTGTGCACGCAGGCGCGGGTCGAGCTGCTCGATAATGTCGGCAATGTCAGCAGGATGCAGCTCGCCAAGCGTCTTGTGCGACACCGACAGCTGGATGTTCTTAGTCGAACGGTCGAGCAGGTCCATGTAGGACCAGGCGATGATGTCCTCGCCGAGCGGTTTGCCCAGGTGCTTCATAAAGCTCTCGACGACATGCTCGAGGGCGGGGCTCATCGCGCGCAGCAGACCGCGAGCGCCAACTTCGGCACCCAGCAGGCGCAGTTGATTTTCGCCCGACATGGAAAACTTGATGTCGTTTACGCGCACGACCTTCATGCCCTGCGTGTCGACAATCTGCTTGTTGAGCACGTCGCGGGCGAGCAAGAGTTCGGTCGGCTGCAGGTACGAAAAACGGATTTCGGTGGCCGGCGACTTAAGGTGCACACCCGTCTCGTCGATACGGTCGACCCATTTGCGCCAGCTGATCATAAATGGCGTCTTGCCGGGTCCGCGGAACGCGAGCGACGTCACGTGCGGAAAAACTTCGCCGGTAGCAATGCCAAAATCGTTCACAACGCCGAGCTTTTCGCCATCGACGTCCAAGACCGGCAGTTTGAGCATCTCACTCAGATAATTCACTGGTGCTCCCCATCATTATCCCTTCGGACTGCGGCCATGCCGGCGCGCCATCCGTGGACTATTAGATATGTATACGCATGCGCGGGCGGCACGCCGCTCGGCGCTTATACCCCGTACATGCGCAAGAAGCACCTGCATGGGGTCATCGACTGTATGGTCGAGGTTTGGATTTCACCTGCAACCTTTCTCTTGACCCTTGTTATCCGCAGTAACTATAGCATCAGCATCGCGCCGTGGCGCCAAATTTATGCTCCAAACATCGCAGGCATACCAAACGCTGACGCATCCGTGACATAGTCATTGGGGACGTTCTTACATGACTAGTCTGTGCTGTCGTCATCTTCGGCGAGCTGGGGGAACACGGCGTTTTTGGGCATGGTGACCTTCGTCAGCGAGGTGAGCTTTTTGCTCAGCGATGTATCCGTCTTGACCAGATCGCTCAATGTCACGATTTTGTAGCCGTCGGCAATAAGCCCGTCGATAATCTGCGGCAGCGCCTCGAGCGTCTGCTCGGCACATTCATCGTTGTCGGTCAGCAGCACAATGTTGCCCGGCGTCACCGAATCGAGCACCGTCGAGACCTGCTCGTCGGCACCGTTGA
>URTB01000114.1 GCA_900550595.1 uncultured Collinsella sp. | reverse complement strand
TCCCCCGAGGACCCTCTGTTCCATTCCTGCTCCTAACATAACTATTCGCTCAACGTTGTGTGTAGTACCAAATATGTGGCCGCTGGGGCCGTGTGGCGCGTTGCCGCTAGCTCATCGGCCGTGGTGCGCCCCGAGTATCCGCTTCGATCACGGGCATCACGCTCCCTGTGCGGCGAGCGCCGCGGTCAGGACGATGCCGGCGATTTTGGCGGCCTTGACGTCATGCTTGTCGTAATCCTCTAAAGCCACCGAGATGGCGACCGTAGGTGAATCGTAGGGGGCAAAGCCGATGAACATGGAGTTGACGTTGGTGCCGCCGGTCTCGGCCGAGCCGGTCTTGCCGGCAACCTTGACACCCGGAATCTGGGCATCGGTGCCAGTGCCAGACTGGACGACTGAGAGCATGGCCTGCTTGACCTGGTCGGCCGTGGCAGAGCTGACAGCCTGACCCAGCGAACGGGACTGCATGGTCTTAACCACGGTTCCGTCTGGGGCGAGCACCTGGGACACAAAGAACGGATCCATGACGACGCCGCTGTTGGCAATGGCGGCGGCGATCACGGCGTTTTGCATGACCGTGGTCTGCGGGCCGGGCGTGTGGTCCATACCGACAGGCTGACCTGCACCTGCCCAAGCGGTCTCCCACTCGGTCATAAGCGACGGGTCGGCCATGATGGAGGCCGCGGCGGTAAGGTCCTGGCCCAGCTTTTGCCCATAGCCAAAGGCGTTGGCAAACTGTACCAGCGAGCTGGCGCCAACCTCGTTGGCCACCTGGCCAAAGACGACGTTAGACGACACGGCGAAGGCCTGCTGCAGGCTGATGGTGCCGTAGCTTTCGTTGGCGTAGTTGGTGACCGGAGCGTTGCCGATATCCATGGAACCGGGCGCCTGGTAGGTGCTCGAAAGCGTGGCGGTGCCGGTCTCGAGCGCTGCGGAAAGGGTGACGACCTTAAACGTGGAGCCTGGGGTATACAGCGCATCCATGGCGCGGTCGTACAAGGAACCGTCCTCGCCGCCGCCTGCCTGTAGCAGGGCGTCGATGTTGGTGTTGTCGTAGGTGGGCGAGCTGGCGCACGCAAGGACGGCGCCGGTACGCGGGTCCATGACCACCACAGCGCCCTTAAAGCCCTTGAGTGCCTGTTCGGCAGCCGTCTGGATGCGCGAATCGATCGTGAGCTTGACGGTGTTGCCCGGCTGGGTTTGACCTGCGAGCGATGCGATGGCGTTGTTCCAGCTGGAGTAATCCTTGGAACCGGTGAGCGTGTCGTTCATGACGCTCTCGATGCCAGCGGTGCCATACTGCTGGCTCACGTAGCCCACCACGTGCGCGGCCATATTGCCGTTGGGGTAGGAGCGGGCGTAGGTGCCGTCCTCCTGCTGCAGCGACTCGGCCAGCGTCACGCCGTCGGACGTGATGATGGAGCCGCGCTGGATATACTTGGAGCGGGCGATGGTGTGGTTGTTGGTCGGCATGTCCTGATAGTCCTTGGCCTTGATGACTTGGACATAGGTGAGGTTGCCGATAAGGATGGCGAACAGCGCCGTAAAGGCGAACACGGCGCGAGTCAGGCGGTTGGCAAGTGCCACGCGGCCAAGTACGCCGGACTCAGGCGTATCGAGCAGGCGACGACGCATGCGAGAGCCGGCGGAGTGGCTACCGCGGCCGTAGGACGACGAGGTGGCAAATCGCGTGCCGGTCGGGGCGGCGGCAGATGCGACCTGGTCATCGGTGATGGCGGCCATGGTGCCGGTGCCGGTGAGTTCGGCCTCGCGTCCGGTTGCCTCGTCGCCGGCGCGCAGTAGCAGCGCGACGATGATAAAGCTCGCCAGCAGCGAGGAGCCGCCCTGGCTCATGAAGGGCAGAGTGACGCCGGTCAGCGGAATCAGGCGGGTCACGCCGCCCACAATCAAGAAGGCCTGGAAGCTGATAGCCGCCGTAAGGCCCGTGGCGCTAAAGGCGGCAAGGTCGGACTTGGCGCGAGCGGCCGTGGTCAGACCGCGCACGGCAAAGAGCATAAACAGGATGAGCACGGCGCCGCCGCCCAAAAGTCCCATTTCCTCGCCGATGGCCGAGAAGATAAAGTCGGATTCGACGACGGGGATGTTGTTGCTCATGCCGTTGCCGATGCCCACGCCCACCAGGCCGCCGTCGGCGAGCGAAAAGAGCGACTGCACGATCTGGTAGCCCTGGCCCTGGGCATCCTTAAACGGATCGACCCAGACCTGAAAGCGTACCTGAACGTGCGACAGGAACTTGTAGGCGCCCACGGCTCCAACGGCCAAAAGCATCAGGCCGATGATGACGTACGAAAAGCGTCCCGTGGCAACGTAGAGCATCAGCAAGAAGATGGTGTAGAACAGTACGGCCGAACCCAGGTCGCGTTCGAAGACGACGACGAGCAGGCACACGCCCCACACGGCAAACAGCGGCAGCAGCAGGCGGAAGCGCGGAATCTTGAGGCCCAGAATCTTGCGGTTGGAGATGGAGAGCAGCTCGCGGTTCTCTGCCAGGTAGCCGGCCAGGAACAGCACGATAAAGACCTTGGCGAACTCGCCGGGCTGGATGGTAAAGCCGGCGATGCGAATCCACAGCTTGGAGCCCGAGATCGTGGTGCCGATAAAGATGGGCAGCATCAGCAAGATGATGCCGATGATGCCGAAGGTGTATTTGTAGCGCATGACCACGTCGAGGTTCTTGACCAGCGCGAGCGTTCCCACCATGAGCGCCACCGAGATAAACAGGATGATGAGCTGCGAGATGGCGAGGTCGGGGGCAAGGCGCGTCACGAATGTGATGCCGATGCCCGAGAGCACAAAGACGATGGGCAGGATTGCGGGGTCGGCGCCGGGCGCCAGGATGCGCACGGCGATATGTGCTGCGGCGAAGGCGGCAAAGAGGCCGATCGGGACGGCAAGCGTCTCAAAGGAGATCGTGGCGCCCGCGGTGAGCACGTACATCGCATACAGCAGGATGACGGGGAACGCCGAGGCGATGAGCAAAAGCAGTTCGGTGTTGCGGCGACTCATAAGCGGCACTCCCTTCTTAATTCTTATCGGAGGCTTCGGCCTCGGCGGACTGTTCGGCGGTTTTCTCGGAATCCGACTCGGAAGTCGATTCCTGATCGGTGTTGTCGCGAATCGTTTGCGCGTCGATCACCTGACGGGTCTGCTCCTCGTCGATCTGGTGACGGTACTTGGAGATGGTATCCTGCGCATCGTCGACGCTCGTTTGCGGAATGCCCGCCTTGAGGCGGTTTTGAGTGTCTTCGGGCAGGTCGGACAGCTTGATGCTGGTTTCGCTCTCGAGCCAGTGGAGCTTAAGCCCGAGCGGCTTGCCGGGTATGCCGCGCCAGACTGCGACGTTTCCCTGGTAGGTGCCCAGGTAGTACGAGCCGGTGATGCCCGTATAGCCCCAAATGGCTGCGCCCAAAACGATGATGAGGCCCAGGACGACGCCGATGGTGACATTGCGGCGACGGACGCGTTTTGCCTTGCGCATGACGCCATCGTCGACCAGGTCGACCACAACCACGGTCACGTTGTCGTGGCCGCCGGCAGCAAGCGCTGCATCTACCAGGTTGTCAACGCAAATCTGCGCGGTCGAGGACTGCGTGGCGATGTTTTCGATATCGCTGTCGGGAATCATGCTCGAAAGGCCGTCGGAGCACAGGATCAGGCGGTCGCCTTCCTCGATGTGCAGGGTAAAGTGGTCGGCATACATGGCGGGATCCGAGCCCAGCGCGCGGGTGATGACCGAGCGGTTGGGGTGGACGCGGGCCTCGTCGGCCGTAATCTCGCCGGCGTCCACGAGCTCCTCCACGTAGGAATGGTCGCGGGTCACGCGGATGAGCGTTCCCTCGTGGAGCAGGTAGGCGCGCGAGTCGCCCACGTGGGCGATGGCGAGCGTGTCGTTTTCGATATAAGCGCAGGTGGCCGTGCAGCCCATGCCGGGCTTGCCCAAACCGTTGAGGGCGGCCTCGATCACGGCGGCATTGGCGGCCTCGACGGCCGCGGCCAGACGCGCGGCATCGGCAGACTGCGGTGCCGTCTTGGCGATGGTCTCGACGGCGATAGAGGACGCCACCTCGCCGGCAGCATGTCCTCCCATGCCGTCGCAAACGCAAAAGAGCGGCGATTGCACCAGGTAGGAATCTTCGTTGTGCGGGCGCACGCAGCCGACGTCGGAGCGGGCACCCCACATGAGCTGCGTAGTAGTGCCGGCGTCGTAGGTCGAGTCGGTCTCGATGCGATCGCCGGTCAGCGGCTCAAAGCTCATGGTCGAGCCGGGGTCTTTGAGTTTCGCCTCTACGGCGGCGACGTCAATCTCGGCGGTGTCGGCGGGAGAGACGTGGCCGTCGGGGGAGACGGTGTCGTCGGCACCGAGCGGCTCGGCGTCGGGCTCCTCGATAGGCTTATCGAGGGTCGGGATGGTCGAGCCGGGGTCACTGGGGACCTTGGCGGTTTCCTGCGGCTCCACGATGACGGGTTCCGGCGTCGCGAAGTGCGACGGCGCCGACTCGGGCTTCGGTGCGGGTGCGGCCGTCACCTCGGGCGACGGCGCGACGGGGAAGGCAGGCGCGACGGGCTCGGGCGCGGCGAACACCGCTTCGCTTTTGTTGATAGCCTCGGCGACAGGCTCGGCAAAATGAGCCGGTGCGGGCGTCGCCTCCGGTGCCGCGGACTGCTCGGCAGCGTGCGCGCCGATAGGGGCGTCGAGTTGCTCGGTGTTCCTATCGGCGTCCCCGTTATCGACAAGTGCCGAATAATCTTGAGTTACATGCGAAAGAGGCAGAGAGAACACCGTATCCTCGGGCTCCACGGGCGCGGGACGCGCCGGGGCAGCATGGGCCGGCGCGGCCGCGGGGGCGGCCGGCGTCTCGGGCATGGTTGCGGGCTTGTTCTCCTCGTCGATCATCGACGGTTCACCTTCATGACCACGTCGCCAATTT
>URTB01000113.1 GCA_900550595.1 uncultured Collinsella sp. | reverse complement strand
GCCACCTGCTTGTCCTCGTTGTCGACCGCGGTGTTGGCGTTGCCGAGCGAAAGGCCGTGGCCGCCCTGGTCAAAGACGTGCATCTCGCATGCGACGCCCTCCTCGGCCATGCGCTGCGCAAACGGATAGACCTGCGCGATCGGCGCCGTCTTGTCGTCGGACACGCCCCACACAAAGGTCGGCGGCATCTGACGCGAAACATGTGTGGTGGGGCAGATATCGGCCAAATGCTCGTCAGTTGCCTCGCCGCCCGTCACCATCGACAGGTAGTCGTTGAGCAGATCGCGCCCCGTCTTGCCGCCCGTCTTGGGCACGCGCAGGTCGATGCGCGGGTCGCGCGTCTGCATGTCGCGCACATAGGCAAAGTCGAGCAGCGGATAGCCCAGCACCACGGCATCGGGACGAATGTCGTCCGGACGCGCCCCGGCAAGTGCCGCAAAGGGGCCGGTCTTCCACTGTGTTGCCAGCGAGGCGCAAATCATGCCGCCAGCAGAAAAGCCCACGACGCACACGCGCTTAGGATCGACATGCCACTCGTCGGCGTTGGCGCGCACCGTGGCGACCATCTTGGCAAGATCTGCCTGGGGGTGCGGAAAGCTCACGTCACCTGTAGAACTCGTGACATAGTTGAGCACAAAGGCCTGGTAACCGTGATCCAAAAACGCAAACGCCACAGGATCCTGCTCATGCGGAGCGATATGCGTAAACGCACCTCCGCCACAGATAATCACCGCGGGGCGGCGGCCATTCGGTTTATCGGGCAACGGCTCGGCACCCAAATACGTAAACGTCGCCGGATAATCCTCGGTCGGCTCCTCGCCCCACAGCGCATGGTTCTCGACAATCATATGTGCTCCCTTCGCGCAAATTATGCGCCCTTGTTTTTCGCCTTCAAGCGTACCCCACTTGAACCCGTGGCGCAGAAACACTCCTGCAATAAGTTTCCCTTCAACTGATATATCACATAATCCCAGTTCAGAGGTATCGTTGAGCAGCGTAGAATAGGGGCGTTGACCAAGCCGCGAAACACATGTGAAACGTTTCCGGCAAACCAAACGCGCGATATGCGCCTATTTAAGTTGGAGGCAACTATGGGTCTGCTCGATTCGCTTAAGTCCACCTTCACCTCGACCGGCGAGGCGTCCGTTCCGCCCGCAGCAAGCTTCGCTACCCGCGAAGGCGTCATCTATGCCCCCGTCAACGGCGTGCTCGTCAACCTGAACGAGGTTCCCGACGAGACGATCGCCTCGGGCATGCTTGGCCAGGGCTATGGCATCGAGCCCATTACCGGCACCATCTATGCGCCCGCCAACGGCCGCATCGGTGCCACCACTGTCACCAACCACTCCATCGGCATGATCACCGAGGACGGCCTGCGCGTGTTCATCCATGTTGGCCTGGGCACCGTGGAAATGAACGGCAAGGGTTTTGCTCGCTTTGTCGAGATGGGCGATGTGGTCAAGGCAGGCCAGCCGCTCATCAGCTTCGACCGCGAGGCCATTAAGGCCGCTGGTCACGAGGACATCGTGACCGTCATCGTCTCCGAGCTCGATCGCCTTAAGAGCATCGACCATGTCGGCGAGTCTGGAACGCTTATCGGCGGCAACCCGCTCGTCAAGCTTGGCGACCCGCTGCTGGTTGCCAAGACCAAGTAGCCAGGCCCCACGCCACACAGCCAAAAGGCACCTCGTCAAGCGCCCGCGACCATTTGGCCGCGGGCGCTTTTCGTTTGAAAAACCATCCCGCCAATGCTTTATCTGTATAGCTCAAATGAGCCGAGCTGCTAGAATATCGAACTGTATGGATAACTATCATTCAACCGTTATGGGAGGATACGTGAACCGCACCAAAATCGCGCAGCTCTATGCCGATGCCGAGTCGCTCGGCGGCCAGACCGTCACCGTCGCCGGCTGGGTCAAGTCCGTCCGCGACATGAAGAACTTTGGCTTTGTTACGCTCAACGACGGCAGCTGCTTCCGCGACCTGCAGGTCGTCATGAACCGCGAGGCACTCGACAACTACGACGAGATCGCTCATCAAAACGTCTCGGCCGCACTCATTTGCACCGGCACCGTCAAGCTGACCCCCGATGCGCCCCAGCCTTTCGAGCTTTCTGCCACTTCCATCGAGGTCGAGGGCGTCAGCGCCCCGGATTACCCGCTGCAGAAGAAGCGCGCAACCGTCGAGTTCCTGCGCACCCAGCAGCACCTGCGCCCGCGCACCAACCTGTTCCGCGCCGTGTTCCGCATCCGTTCTGTCGCGGCTGCCGCCATCCACCGCTTCTTCCAGGAGCAGGGCTTTGTTTACGTCAACACCCCCATCATCACCACGAGTGACTGCGAGGGCGCCGGCGAGATGTTCCGCGTGACCACACTCGACCCCAAAAATCCGCCCCTCACCGAGTCCGGCGAGGTCGACTGGAGCCAGGACTTCTTTGGCAAGCACGCAAGCCTCACCGTGTCAGGCCAGCTCAATGCCGAGAACTTTGCCATGGCCTTTGGCGACGTGTACACCTTTGGCCCCACCTTCCGCGCCGAAAACTCCAACACCACGCGCCACGCCGCCGAGTTTTGGATGATCGAGCCCGAGATGGCCTTTGCCGATCTGAACGACTACATGGATAACGCCGAGGCCATGCTCAAGTACGTCCTCAAGGACGTTATGGCCACCTGCCCCGACGAGCTCAACATGCTCAACAAGTTTGTGGACAAGGGCCTGATCGAACGCCTGGACCACGTGGCAAACTCCGACTTTGCCCGCGTTACCTACACCGATGCCATCGAGATCCTGGAGCAGGCAGTCGCTGCTGGCCACCAGTTTGATTACCCCGTCAGCTGGGGCATCGACCTGCAGACCGAGCACGAGCGCTTCCTGACCGAGGAGCACTTTAAGCGCCCGACCTTCGTAACCGACTACCCGGCAGAGATCAAGGCCTTCTATATGCGCATGAACGACGACGGCAAGACCGTCGCCGCCGCCGACTGCCTGGTGCCGGGCATCGGCGAGATCATCGGTGGCTCCCAACGCGAGGAGCGCCTGGACCTGCTCGAGGCCCGTATCAAGGACCTGGGCATGAATCCCGAGCAGTACAAGTACTATCTGGACCTGCGCCGCTACGGTTCCTGCAAGCACGCCGGCTACGGTCTGGGCTTCGAGCGCTTGGTGATGTACCTCACCGGCGTGGGCAACATCCGTGACGTCCTGCCGCACCCGCGCACCGTGGGCAACGCCGACTTCTAATCGTCGGACGTTAGCTCGCGTCGCCACACGCCAACACTCATCGCACAAGCGTCTCTCGACATCGGTCGAGAGACGCTTTTTTCAACAGCATCCGTCAAGCTTTTGGCAAGTTTTTGGTCAGTTGAACAGGGCTGTTGAAAACTCGAACCGCCGTTTGCCGACGACTACCGACCGCCCAGAGCGCCCTGCGCCCCTGGGAAAACCCCGCGTCCTAGGCTCCATACCGTCGCCACCCAAAACGGAAAGGACGTGGGCACCATGACCGAAGCCGCTGTTGAAACCTACGACACCACAACGAGAGGCGCCGCCTCGATGGCAGCCTATCGCGCCGTTCGCATCCTGCAACTATTAAGCGAGAACACCGGCGAGGACAAGGCCATGCTTTCCGATGAGTTGATCCGGCGCCTCGCCCATCCCGACGACCCCGCCCGCATGCCCATCTCGGCGGCGCGGCGCAGCATCTACACCGCCATCTCCGCACTTCGCCATGCCGGATACGAAATTGAGTACAAACGCGGCGTGGGGTATCGGCTCTTGACCCGTCCGCTCACCGACGAAGAGATCATCCGGCTCCACGGTATGGTCATGCGCAACCGCTCTACGCCCATTGGCATTCGAAAAAGCATGGCTCAGCACTTGGTCGCCATGGCGAGTGCCGACGTTCGCGGCTACCTCGATGCACCCGAGCCTGCTCAAAGCGCCGGTGGCAAATCCACCAAGGCCACGCGCACACCCGTCAAGCGCATCGACACCTGCGAGCTCATCGAGCAGGCCATCGACCACGGAACCACGGTGAGTTTTGATATTTCGAGCGTCACGACACGTGGCGAAACTGAAGTAGCACGGATGACACTCCGCCCCTTTGCCATCAAGCAACGAGACGGCATCTCGTATTTGCTGGGAACGGTCTATGACGCCCGAGGCGCCGATGACACGCTGCGTACCGTAGAGATCGGCCGCATGAGAAACGTCACCACGCGTCTCCTCGACGGCAAGAAGCTCTTCGCCGCCCTCGACGAGGAGGACGACGCCTCTGCTGCATAAGAACCTCCGCCGTCCATTCGACTACCCGTACCGCCCATCCGGTTCTGTATTAAAAAACCCGTCAGGTTATTGTAAAAATGGACATCCGCGCTACTATAGTTCCACTTGCACTTTGTTTGAGTGCAGTATTTCCAGCCATTTCTATACTGGGGGTAACGATATGAAGGACATCACCATCAGCCGCAGGAGCCTTCTGGTCTCTGCTGGCCTGCTCGCGCTCGCTCCGCTCGCCGGATGCGGCGGCAACTCTGGTTCCGGCTCTGCTGCCGCCGGTTCCGACTACACCGTCGGCGTTCTGCAGCTCACTGAGCACTCCGCACTCGACGCCGCCAACGACGGCTTTGTCAAGGCCATCAAGAAGAGCGGTCTCAAGGTCAAGATCGATCAGAAGAACGCCCAGAACGACCAGTCCACGTGTAAGTCCATCGCCGACAAGTTCGTGGGCGATGGCGTCGACCTGATCTACGCCATCGCTACGCCCGCCGCGCAGGCCGCCGCCGGCGCCACCGCCGATATCCCCATCGTGGGTTGCGCCATCACCGACTACGCCGCCTCGGGCCTGGTCCAGGACAACGAAAAGCCCGGCACCAACGTCACTGGCGCCTCCGACCTCACCCCGGTCGCCGAGCAGCTCGAGATGATGCAGAAGGTTCTGCCCGACGTAAAGAAGGTCGGTCTGCTCTACTGCACCGCCGAGTCCAACTCCGACGTCCAGATCAAGGCCGCCAAGAAGGAGCTCGACAAGCTGGGCCT
>URTB01000112.1 GCA_900550595.1 uncultured Collinsella sp. | reverse complement strand
GAGATAGGCTCCGGTCTCGTGGGCTCGGAGATGTGTATAAGAGACAGGTATTAGCCCAAGTCTTGGCCTGAGTGACGGCGTTGTCAGCAGCGCTGGTGTTGCCGTCCGTCTGGTCGGCTCCGAAGATGTAGGCGGAAACCTTCATCGTGGGGTTCGTGGCGACCATGGAGCCCTCCAGGGTGCCCGGGAACACAACCTTGCTAAAGAGCTCGCCGGTGTAGACGTCCTCAGTAGCGCTCTTGGCGGGGAGGGCAACAGGTTTGTCATCGGTAGCACCCTTGGCGTACATGAACAGACCGCTCAGGTACTGGCCGTCGGCAGAGGAGGTCACCTGTCCATCAACCGGCTTCCAATTGTCGTTGAGGGCGAAGTACGGGGTGTTCTTGGCAGTGGTGTCATCCTTGACCATGGCGTTCTTCACGTAGATGAACACGTAGGCGTCGTCTGAGCCCTTCGCGATGCCAACGTTCGGGTTCTTATCGGTGCTGGAGCCAGGAACAATCTTGGAGTTGTCTTTCCACTTGGTCTCGAACAGATAGGCTTTGTCGGTATTATTATCGGTGCCAGGCTTATCGGGCTGGTCGGGATCGGGCTTCTTTTCGGGAATGTTGATGCTGCCCACCGTAAACACGTTGTTCAGCGTCTGCGTGGCTGTCAGCCATGCATAGGTGCCCACGCCGGCAGCCAGCACCAGCAGCAGCAGGGCGGCAACGATGCCGTAGCGTTTTTTCTTCTTGTTTTCCATCGTTCTCTTCCTTTCGAAAACCGACTTCCCCGGCAACGGCCCTTGCCGCCGCCGACACCTCTCCCTGCTGCTATGAACGCCGCTCTCTCACATGCGCGCGGGTATGCTTGCCCGCAGGCTCGTCGGGAACCATCCGATCGAGCACTATCGACGCCGCGACCAGCAGCGCCAGAACGGCCACCACAACAAGCAAACCGGGCATCGTCGTGCAATATGCGTTAACGAAGCCCAGGTAAGGGACACAAAAAGAAACGACGCCGATCACGCGTGAAAAAGGCGTCTGCTCGGCGTCGTGCATGATGCTTCCATCTGCATTTTTGTTTGCGATTCCCTGCGTGCTGATCGTCTGCGCCACAGGGTCGACCTCGTACACCTGGTGGGTCACTACGGCGCCGTCCGATCGGTAAAAAGTTGCATTGTCGCCCACGGCAATATCCGATGGCTCAACCTGGCGAACAAACACCATGGAGCCAACGGGAAGCTTGGGCTCCATAGAGCCCGAAAGCACTGCAAAAGGCGTGTATCCAAATGCGCGGGGAGCAAAAGAAACAACGGCAAGGGCTATGACAAGCGCAAGCGCCAGACTGCTAAGAAGTGCAATAAAACGTTTGAGTCCGCGAGTCATCAAAACGATTAATCCATCCCCATCGAGGCCTTATTCGATCCCCTGAAGGGGCAGTCGCTTTCCTCGGGCACCGCAAGGCACTAAAAAGTGAGTTCGAAAAAAAGCCAATTTGAATTCTTTTCGTAACAAAAACGTTAGCGATGTCCTGCATTTTTATCAAGCTCTCAGCGCCAAACGCTACCAATTTAGGCGTAAGCGGTCATTTATCCCCATACCGGACTGCCATATCCAATATCTACTACTAACCCCCTACGCATCTTCTTCATAGGGGGTCTGTTTTTTGAATATCTAAAAGAATGCGCCCCCCCCCGACATTAAAACATACTGCCCTATGTCTTATTTATTTTTAACCCCCCTGCGGGTTTAAGGCAGCCCATTGTAGTTCGCAGCCCATACCTTCTGGAAGGCGTGTCCCAATCTTCAGGTCCGGAGTGGGATGCGGTTTCCGCTTGTGACACCGATGGGAAAGCGCGTCCCACTCCGATCACAAATTCCGGGTCACATTTTCCGCCAAGGCTTCAACCGGAAACCGTGTCCCATTTCTCAGCCGAATACTGGGATGCATTTTCCACTGAGCCCCTCAACCGGAAAGTGCATCCCATTCCAAGCCTTGATTCCGGGACATACTTTCCAAGACCCCGCCCATTCGGAAAGCCCGTCCCGCTCTGAATACATCCGGACATGGAATATCCGCTTATAAGGCCTTCCATCAATAAAGGGGCGCCCGCCCGGCGGCGGAATATAAGGTTTATCGCGAGTTCCGCACGAGCCGGAGAGCACTTAATGTGCTCTCCGTGCGAGCAGGACTGTAGAGTAGGAAACCTTATATTCCGCCGCCGGGCGGGCGAAACATTTAGAAGATGGACCTAGCACTCCTTCTTCATGGCGCTGTAGCCAATCAGCACGGTCCACACGTACGCGCAGGTCTTGGGGATCATGAGCATGCCGATAGCCGGGACAACCTCGGCCCACAGGACCACGGGAATGTAGAAGCCAAAGCTCAGCACAATGGTGAGCCACATCCAGCGGAAGGCTTCGTCGTTATCTTCCCTGGCACTGCGGTAAAACAGCACGATGACCATAAGGCCCATGATGGCAAACGGGATGTTGCGCAGGATACCCCATGCAAGCGGGGTCTGGTTGGTGAGCCACTGGTTTTGCGGCAGCATGCACAGCGCGACACGCATGACGGCCAGGGCAAAGATCGCCACGGTCGTTCCGACGTGGTTCTTCACCTGGTAGCGCTCGCGCCACACGTAGTAGAGCAGTACGTAGAAGATGGTCATGGTAATCGAGGTAATCCACTTGCCCAGGCCCAGCTGCACGGCATAAGCGTCAAAGCCGGTCGTGCAGAGCGCCAGCGCGCGGGGGACCAGGTGGAACGAATCACCGGCGCCCAAAACGACCGCCATCCAGCCAAACAGCTGGAACTGACGGTTGCCCTTGCTGCCGCGAATCATGCGAATGCCGAGGGTAATGACCGTCACCAGATAGACGATGTCGAATAGCGTTTCGAATAAAGCACGCATATATACGTCTCCCTTAATGAATGGTTGCAAACGAACGGTTTTGGTTCTTGGTGCCACGCACCACCTCCTTAACGTGAACGCTGTTCACTTTCTAACCATAAAAATCCCCGCCTTGCGCGGGGCCGTTAGTAGAGGGTTCGGCGCGTAATCTCGAGCGCGGCACTCGGATCAAAGTCTTGCCGGATCACGGCAGAGAGCATGAGCGAGAATAGGACCTCGGCAAATTGCTCGGCCGAGAACTGCTCCGTAAAGGCGCCCTCGCGCACTTGCGGGTCGCGCTCGAGCACCATACAGAGCTGGTCGAGAATATGCTGCCAGGCATGGTGCATGCGGCGTTTGCCGTCCGCAGTGTCTTGCTGCATAAAACTCAGCGAATGGTGCGTAAAGAAACCCGGATACGTTTGACAGCCGTACTCCATCTGGCGATACATCCAGCGAATGCACGCGAGCGTGTCGTCCAGAACGGTTTCATCATCGGGGTGATGGAAAATGTCGCCCCAGACGCTTGCCACGGTCGCACCCACCAACGCTGTCTTAGAATCAAAGTAGTTGTAGATGCATCCGACCGACACGCCGCATGCCGCGGCAACCGAGCGAATATTGACGCCGGTCCAACCGTTTTCCTGGATGAGCTTACGGCTCGTCTTCAGGATTTCCTCCTTAGACGTCGCTGCGTTATTCATGCTTTCGCCTCCAATGTGAACATTGTTCATCTTTCCACAGCGCGGTCGCCTGTCAAGAAAAAAGCCTCGAGGATTTCGAGGCTTTCACTCCTGTATTATTTCGCACGCACGACGGCGGTAGGTCTACTCGCCCAGCACGGCCTTTTTGGCGGCTGCAGCCATGTAATCCAGATCATCCTTGGTGGGGTGATCCTTTGCGGCAACCCAGTTGTCGAGCAGCAACTTAGCGCGGGCGTTGTCGGGATCTTGCTCGAGCATGGCCTCGTAGCGCTGCTTGACCGCGGGACCCATCTTGCCCTGGCACATCGCCCAGCCTACAAGCTCGGCATCATTGGCCAAATTGGAGGTCACGCGATCGATAATCTGCCTAAAGTACTCCTCGCTGGCCCCAAAGCCGCAGGTGCCAAACAGGAAGACGCGCTTGCCGTGCAAGGCTGAGAGCAACGTCGCGACCGAAGGCGTGCACGCGCCCTTGTCGCACCAAAAACCGACAAGCACCGTGTCGGCCGCGCAGGCGCCCTGCGCCTCGAGCGCAACCTGATCTGCATCCGCATCGTCGCTCAACGCCGCGGCATGGACAAACTCAACACCCGCAGCCTGCAGCGTGCGCTTGATCGCACCCGAAACCATCCTGGTATTACCGCTCTTGCTGTTGACCACCAAAGAGCATGTCATAGTCACGTTGCTCGTTTCCCCCAAAACTAAAGCCACTAATGCAATTTATTAGATGAATATCTTAGTACTAACGTGACAGATGTAAACCACCGTCTGTCGATTGATTAATTTGCACCACGGGCTTGCTCACTGGGCAAACTGGCTGCAGTAGAGCTCGGCGTAGAAGCCGCCTGCCGCCAGCAGCTCGTCGTGCGTGCCGCGCTCGACAATCTCGCCGTCGCGCATGACCAGAATGCAGTCGGCGTTGCGAATCGTCGACAGGCGGTGCGCCACCACAAAGCTTGTGCGGCCGGCCATGAGCTCGTCGAATGCCGCCTGCACCTGCAGCTCGGTGCGGGTGTCGATACTCGAGGTCGCCTCATCCAGCAGCAGGATAGCCGGATCGGTGAGCATAACGCGCGCGATGCACAGCAGCTGCTTTTGACCCTGGCTAAACGTGCCGCCGTCCTCGCCGATGACCGTATCGTAGCCTTTCGGCAGCTGCACGATAAACTTGTGCGCGTGCGCGCGCTTGGCGGCTTCGATAACCTGCTCGCGCGTGGCGTCGGGACAGCCGTAGGCAATGTTCTGGGCCACCGTGCCCTCGAACAGCCAGGTGTCCTGCAGCACCATGCCAAAGGCACGGCGCAGGCTCGAGCGCGTGTAGTCGCGCGAAGCCTTGCCATCGACCGCGATGCGGCCGGCATCGATATCGTAAAAGCGCAGCAGCAGGTTGATGAGCGTCGTCTTGCCACAGCCCGTAGGACCGACCAGGGCAAAGCGCATGCCGGGTTTGGCCTCGATGCAGATATCCTGCAGCA
>URTB01000111.1 GCA_900550595.1 uncultured Collinsella sp. | reverse complement strand
GTCACGCTCACGAACCTCACCGACGAAGATGTTCAAAACGTCATCCAACGCAACATGAGCCCTATGAACGTGTCGGTTCATGCCGTGAGCCCCGACGTCCGCCGCCGCATGATGGGCCGCAACGCCCAGCGCGGCATGGACGTGCTCGAGGCCATCATGGCCGCCGGCATCGAGATTCACGCGCAGATTGTGCTGTGTCCCGGCATGAACGACGGCGAGGAGCTGGAAAAGACCCTGCGCTTTTGCGAGGAGCACGAGCAGATTACGAGCCTGGGCATCGTGCCGCTGGGCTTTACCAAGCACCAGAACCGCTTTACCTGGTCCTACAGCGACAAGCCCGAGCTGGCGCGCGAGACCATTGCCATGATCCGGCCCTTCCAGGATCGTGCCTTCGAGCGCTTTGGCCGCCACACGTTCCAGATGAGCGACGAGTTCTATCTGGACGCCGGCATCGAGCCGCCCGAGGCCGATTTCTACGACGGCTACCCGCAGTACTACGACGGCATCGGCATGATCCGCTCGTATCTGGACGAGACCGACGACGTGCTTGCCGCCGACGCCGAGCGTCTGGCCCGCGTCCGCGCTGGCATCGCCGGGCGCAACCAGCGCCTCCTGTGTCTCTCCGGCGCCAGCGCGCGCGATACGGTGGCGCGTTTTGTGGAATCGCCACACGGCCTTGCCGGCACCGTCACAGCCATCAAAAACCGCTACTTTGGCGGCAACGTGGACGTGACCGGCCTCATCGTCGCCTGCGACATTTTGGAACAGCTGCCGCAGGACCTGTCGGGGGTTATGCTCTTTGTGCCTAAGCTCATGTTCAACGCTGACGGCATGACGCTTGACGAGTATCATCGTGACGATTTACTCGCAAGCCTTACCAGTCGCGGCGCCGAGGTTCATGTGGTGTCGACCATGCCGCATGAGCTGCTCGATACCCTGGAGCACATCCTTGGCATTGTGCCTGCCGACTCTACTAATTCCGCTGATCCTACCCATTAAAGGAGTGCAGATGAAACCTATCGTCGCCGTCGTCGGACGCCCCAACGTGGGCAAGTCCACGCTCGTTAACCGCCTGGCCCAGACCTCGGACGCCATCGTCCATGAGTCCCGCGGCGTCACGCGCGACCGCTCATACCACACGGCCGATTGGAACGGCCGCGAGTTCACCATCGTCGACACGGGCGGCATCGAGCCGCTCAAGAGTGATGACGTCTTTGCCACGTCCATCCGCGACCAGGCCCTCGCCGCCGCCGAGGAAGCCGCCGTCATCCTATTTGTGGTCGACGGCCGCACCGGCGTCACCGAGGAGGACGAGTCGGTCGCCCGCATGCTCAAGCGCTGTGACAAGCCGGTCTTTCTGCTGGTGAACAAGCTCGACAACCCCGATCGCGAGAACGACAGCATCTGGGAGTTCTATTCGCTCGGCATCGGTGAGCCCACGCCGCTCTCGGCCCTGCATGGCCATGGCACGGGCGACCTGCTCGACGATATCGTGGCCCTGCTTCCGGAGGAAGAGGACGAGGTCGCCGATGAGTTCCCCGACGCGCTGAACGTCGCCATCATCGGCCGCCCCAATGCCGGTAAGTCGTCGCTGTTCAACCGCATCCTGGGTGCTGACCGCTCTATCGTGTCCAACATTGCCGGCACGACGCGCGACGCCATCGATACCGTCGTGGAGCGCAACGGCAAGCACTACCGCATGGTCGACACCGCGGGCATTCGCAAGAAGAGCACCGTGTACGAGAACATCGAGTACTACTCGATGGTCCGCGGCCTGCGCGCCATCGATCGCGCCGACGTGGCGCTGCTCGTCGTCGACGCCTCCGTGGGCGTTACCGAGCAGGACCAGAAGGTCATGGGCCTTGCCATCGAGCGCGGCTGTGCCATCGTGGTGCTGCTCAACAAGTGGGACCTGCTCGACGACGACCGCAAGCGCGAGGCCTGCATGGAAACCGTCGACCGCCGTCTGGGCGTCATGGCTCCCTGGGCGCAGTACCTGCGCATCTCGGCCCTCACCGGCCGCAGCGTCGAGAAGATCTGGGCGATGGTCGATGCCGCCGAAAAGACGCGTTCGCAAAAGATTACTACCTCGCGCCTCAACACCTTCCTCACCGACCTGCGCGAATTCGGCCACACCGTGGTGGACGGCAAGCGCCGCCTGCGCATGCATTACGTGACTCAGACGGGCATCAACCCGCCGACGTTCACGTTCTTCGTCAACCACAGCGACCTGGTCAACGACACCTACCAGCGCTACGTGGAGAACCGTATGCGCTCGACCTTCGATTTTGCCGGCACGCCCATTCGACTCTTCTTTAGGAAGAAGGAGCAAAAGGATGCATAATCCGATTCTTCTGACCGCCATCTGCGCCGTGGTCTCGTTCTTTATCGGAGCGATTCCGTTTGGCCTGATCCTGGGACGCGTGTTCAACCACACCGACATTCGCAAGGCGGGCTCCGGCAACATCGGCACCACTAACGCGCTGCGCGTGGCCGGCCCCAAGGTCGCGGCACTCACGCTGCTGCTCGACTGCCTTAAGGGCGCCGTCTGCGTCCTTATCGCCCGTCCGCTCATCGCGAGCGTGGGCTATGGCTTTCCGCCGAGCATTATGGCTCCCGGTGCTGCCGGCGATTGGATGCTCGGCGTCATCTGCCTGGCAGCCGTTTGGGGCCATATCTTCTCGCCGTACCTCAACTTCCACGGCGGCAAGGGTATCGCCGTGGGTCTGGGCGTCATCCTCGCCTGGTATTGGCCCATTGGTCTGTCGCTGCTGGGCATGTTTATCGTAGCCGTCGCCATCACCAAGTTTGTGTCGGTGGGCTCGCTTGCCGCGGCCATCGGTCTTCCCATCGCCGCTTGCGCTGTCTTTCCGTACAGCAGCCTGGGTCTCAAGTTTTGCATGGCGATGATCGGCATCACCGTAGTGTGGGCCCATCGCGCGAACATCAAAAAGCTCATGACGGGTAAGGAGTCCAAGCTCTCGTTTACCAAGCGCGTCACCGAGCCCGACGATAAGTAGGAGAGAGTCATGAATGTTGCGCTGATTGGCTCTGGCTCCTGGGGAACCGCTGTCGCTGGCCTTGCCGCCGCGCGAGCCGAGCGCGTGACCATGTGGGCCCATAGCGAGCAGACGGCCGCCGGCATTAACGGCGAGCACCGCAACCCGCGCTATCTGGTGGACTACGTGCTGCCCGGCAACGTCGTTGCCACCACAGATCTGGCCCAGACGCTCGACGGTGCCGATGCGATCATCATTGCCGTGCCCTCCACTCACTTGCGCGATGTGTGCCATCGGGCAGCGCCGTTTATCGATGCCGAAACTCCGGTCCTGTGCCTCACCAAGGGCATCGAGCCCGAGTCCGGCCTGCTTATGAGCGAGGTCATTGCCAGCGAGATCGGCAACGAGCGGCGTGTAGCGGCTCTCTCGGGCCCCAACCATGCCGAGGAAATTTGCCGCGGCGGGCTCTCTGCTGCTGTCATCGCCAGCGAAGACACGCAGGTAGGGGAGACCTTTAAGGAGCTGCTGCTGTCCACGGCCTTCCGCATCTACCTGTCGCAGGATATGACCGGCGTCGAGGTATGCGGCGCCATGAAAAACGTCATCGCCATCGTGTGCGGCATCTCCGCCGGCACCGGCGCGGGCGACAACACGCTCGCCCTTATCATGACGCGCGGTCTGGCCGAGATCAGCCGACTGGTGCATGCCCGCGGCGGGCAGGCCATGACTTGCATGGGCCTTGCCGGCATGGGCGACCTCATCGCCACCTGTACCTCGGAGCATTCGCGCAACCGCACCTTTGGCTACGAGTTTGCCCACGGCGTGTCGCTCGACGAGTACCAGACGCGCACGCATATGGTGGTCGAGGGCGCCGTCGCGGCCCGCAGCGTCAGCGAGCTCGCCCGTTCACTGGGCGTAGACATTCCGCTCACCTTTGCCGTGGAGCAAACGCTCTACAACGGTGTTACTTTGGACAGGGCGCTCGAGATTCTTACCGACCGCGTCCCCTCTCAAGAGTTCTACGGACTCACCGACTAGCGCAGAAAGGCTACTACCATGGGTTCCATCAAAATCGCTCCGTCTGTCCTTTCGGCCGATATGGCCAACCTCAAGGGCGAACTCGACAAGATCGCCGGCGCCGACTTTGTGCACTTCGACGTCATGGACGGTCACTTTACCGGCAACCTCACCTTTGGCGTTGATATCCTCAAGGCCGTCAAGCGCTCAACTGACGTGCCGGTCGACGCGCACCTGATGGTGTCGAATCCCGACGAGACAGTCGATTGGTATGCCGATGCCGGTGCCGATATGATCACCGTGCACTACGAGGCCTCCACGCACCTGCACCGCACGCTCACGCACCTGCAGCAGCGCGGCGTTAAGGCCGGTGTGGTGCTCAACCCCGCCACGCCCGTCTGCGTGCTCGAGAGCATCATCGACGTTGTCGATATGGTGCTACTGATGAGCGTGAACCCTGGCTTTGGCGGCCAGAGGTTTATCCCGGGCACGCTGCCCAAGCTCCACGAGCTCAAGGCCATGTGTGAGCGCCACGGCGCGTCGCCCATGATCGAGGTCGACGGCGGCATTTCTTCTAAGAACATCGCCGAGGTCGTCAAGGCCGGCGCCAACGTGCTCGTAGCCGGCTCCGCCGTATTTAAGTCCGAAGATCCCGCCGCCGAGGTTGCGCTGCTACAGAAGCTGGGCAATGAGGCCGCACAGGAGGCATAGACCCTTATGACCGCAGGTCAAAACCGCATACCCGTGAATCTTGACTACGCCGCCTCGACGCCCATGCGCGCCGAGGCGCTCCTTGCGCAGCGCGAATATGACGACAGCGAGCTTGCCGGCGTCAACCCCAACTCGCTGCACTCGCTTGGACGCAAGGCCGCCGCACGCCTGGAAGTTGCCCGTCGCGAGATCGCCCGTAGCTTTGGCGCACGCGTCCGCCCGTCCGAGATTATCTTGACCAATGGCGGCACCGAGGCAAACCAGCTGGCGCTCCTCGGACTTGCCGAGGGCGCCCGTCAGCACGACCGCAAGCGCAACCGCGTGATCGTATCTGCCATCGAGCACGATTCGATTCTGGACAACCTGCCGCTGCTGCGTGC
>URTB01000110.1 GCA_900550595.1 uncultured Collinsella sp. | reverse complement strand
TAGTCTTGACCTGCGCTAGAATAGTGGCATCTGAATGTCCGGGCGCATGGAGGCGTGCGCCCGTATGCTGAGGAGGACTTTATGGCAACTGTTGCCGCACCTATCGATGCTACGTCGACTGCCGCTTGGAAGGCGCTCGAGGCTCATCAGGAGAAGCTCGAGGCCGAAGGTATCGACCTCAAGGCCTGGTTCGCCGCCGATGCCGAGCGCGTGAACAAGCTGAGCTTTGACGCTGGTGACCTGCACTTCGATCTGTCCAAGAACCTGGTGACCGATGAGACCGTCAAGCTGCTGTGCGATCTTGCCCGCGAGGTGAAGCTCGAGGAGCGCCGCGACGCCATGTTCTCCGGCGAGCACATCAACACCACCGAGGACCGCGCCGTCCTGCACACCGCGCTGCGCCGCCCGGCAAGCGAGAAGGGCCAGCTCATCGTCGACGGCCAGGACGTCGTCGCCGACGTGCACGAGGTCCTCGACCGCATGTATGCCTTTGCCGAGCGCGTGCGCTCCGGTGAGTGGAAGGGCGTTACCGGCAAGAAGATTGAGCATCTGGTGTCCATCGGCATCGGCGGCTCCGACCTGGGCCCGGTCATGGCCTACGAGGCCCTGCGTCCCTACGCCGACGCCGGTATCGACTGCCGTTACATCTCCAACATTGACCCCAACGATCAGGCAGAGAAGCTCAAGGGCCTCGATCCCGAGACCACGCTCGTGATCATTGTCTCCAAGACCTTCACCACGCTCGAGACCCTCACCAACGCCCGCGAGGTCAAGACCTGGATGCTCGAGCAGCTCAAGGCTCAGGGCGCCATCGACGGCTCCGATGAGCAGAACGCCGAGGCCGTGGCAAAGCACTTCGTCGCCGTCTCCACCGCACTCGAGAAGGTTGAGGCCTTCGGTATCGACCCCGCCAACGCCTTCGGTTTCTGGAACTGGGTCGGCGGCCGCTACTCCGTCGACTCCGCCGTGGGCCTGTCGCTGATCGTCGTGCTTGGCCCCGAGCGCTTCCAGCAGTTCCTCGAGGGCTTCCACGCCATCGACGAGTACTTCTGCAACACGTCGCTCGAGAACAATGCCGTCGCGCTGATGGGTCTGCTCAACGTCTGGTACGTCAACTTCTTCGGTTCCAAGAGCCACGCCGTGCTTCCGTACTGCCAGTATCTGCACCGCTTCCCGGCCTACCTGCAGCAGCTCACCATGGAGTCCAACGGCAAGCATGTCCGCTGGGACGGCAGCGCCGTGACCTCCGACACCGGTGAGATCTTCTGGGGCGAGCCCGGCACCAACGGCCAGCATGCCTTCTACCAGCTGCTGCACCAGGGCACCGTGGTGGTTCCGGCCGATTTCATCGCCTTCGCCAACACTGCCAACCCTGCGACCGATAGCGGTCAGGACGTGCATGAGCTGTTCCTGGGCAACTTCCTGGCCCAGACCAAGGCGCTCGCTTTTGGTAAGACGGCCGATGAGGTGCGCGCCGAGGGCACGCCCGAGCAGATCGTCCCGGCCCGTTGCTTTGAGGGCAACCGCCCGACGACCTCGATCTTCGGCGACACGCTGACCCCGTTTGCGCTCGGCGAGCTCATCGCCCTGTACGAGCACATCACGTTTGTCGAGGGCACGGTCTGGGGCATCGACTCCTACGACCAGTGGGGCGTCGAGCTGGGCAAGCAGCTTGCCAAGCAGATCACCCCGGCCTTCCACGACGACGCCGCCAAGGCCGAGCAGGACGCTTCGACCCAGGCGCTCATCGAGTTCTACCGCGCTCACCGCAAGTAGTCGCTGCTGTTAACGCATTGCGCCTTATAGCCAGGGGCCCGTATCCCATCGGATGCGGGCCCCTTTGCTTTGCCGTGGTCCCGGGGCGCACGGCCTTTGTGGAACATCGCCGGGGCGCCGCGCGCTGCGAGAACCCTGCGCCACGCTCTCGGCCTCCGCATGGCCTCGCTGCGCCTCGGGCAGCTCCCCGTAGAGCGGATGGTCTTCGAGCCTAAAGCGCTCGACCTGTTCGGGAGTGTGGCCGCGTACAAAGAGCTACGAGCGATCGATCGGCGTCGCCATGAGCGTGCTGGGCAGCGCGTCGGCGCGGTCGGAAAACACCCGGGCACTCTCGGGATCCTGGAACGCCAGCACCAGATGCGTGTCGCAGTTGCCCATGATGGAGCGTGCGCGTGCCTCGCCATAGAGCGCATCGAGCTGATTGGTCGACTGCAATAGCAGCGTTGCCCAGATGTTGCGGCTTCGGATAATCGAGAGCACGTTGTCGATCTGGGGGATCTGCAGATTTGCGAAGTCATCGAGCATAAAGCGCACGGGCACGGGCAGGCTGCCGTCGGGCTGCCTATCGGCCTCACGAATGAGGCCCATAAACGCCTGCGAAATAAAGAGGCCGGTCAGCGGATCGAGATTGCGGTCAATATCGCTCACGGTTACAAACAGAGCGCAGGGGGTGTGTCCCATGGAAGCGAAGTCCACCTGATGGCACTCACGATAGAGCTGTGCCGCACCGTCGAATCCCAGACACATGACCTTTTCGGCAAGGATGCCGACGATGCTCGCGTGCATGCGCTCGGCATTTTGCGTAATGGCGTAGCGCCGCCATAGCGAGAGGGCATAGCTTTGGGGGTCGGTCGCGATCAGGTCGTCAAACAATCGACCCGTGGCACCGTCCTGCAGGTGCTCGATCAGCTTGATGACCGAGCTGATCGTCTGCTCGTCGGCGGGTAGCTGTTCGGTGACGTAGGCGATAAGACACGACAGCAGGTTTGCCGCCGCATGATCCCAAAAAGGCTGGTTGTTGTCCTCGATGGGGCAGATGGCTTTTGCCACCGAGAGGATGTCCTGCTGGTTGGGCCTGCCGTCCGCCTTGCGGCGAATGTGCCTCAGGGGGTTGTAGCCGCAGCGCTCGATGCCGGGCGCAAGGGCCGGGACGGTGTTGAGGTCGGCGAAGTTGAGACATTGCACGCGGTAGCCGTGGGCTGCTAGCACGGGTCCCACTTCGCGACAGAGCGTGCCTTTGGTGTCGAGCACGATGTAGCTTGCGTTCATTTGCAGCAGGTTGGGCTTGAGGACGTTTCGGGTCTTGCCGGCTCCCGAGGGGCCGATCACAAGTGCGTTGTTGTTGAGTCCCGTTTGGCGGGTGTCGCAGGAAAGCGTTCGATCCTTGGCGAGGATGGTGGACGATGCGGACTCAGATGCGGCGAGGCGGCTGGCGAGGTTAGACATGGGCGACCTCCTTGGTGGTCGAGAGGATTTCGTGGGCAAAGCCGAGCTCGACGGCGCGCTCGGCCGAAAGGTAGGTGTCTTTTGCAGTGAGGGACTGGATGCGCTTGGGCGTGAGGCCGCTGCGGTCCGAGAGGATTTGCGTGAGGGTCTTGCGGGTCTGCATGAGACGCCGGCTGGTTTCCTGCAGCGCAAGTGCCGAGCCGCCTGCCCCCTGGGGGATCAGCGGGTCGTGAATCATGAGCTCTGCATGGGGCGCCATACGGCGATCGTCGCCGCCCATAAAGATCACGGCGCCCATGGACGCGGCGAATTCCAGGCAGACGGTGCGGATGGGGCACGATGCGAGGCGCATGGCGTCATAGATCGCAAGACCCGATCGCACGCTTCCGCCGGCGCTGGCGACAAATATGGTGATGGGGCGGCTGGGGTCGGTGGCATCGAGCAGGCGGATCTGCTGGCATAGGTCGTGGGCCATCGGGGTTTCGATGTTTCCCATGACGGAGAGCTCGCGACAGGCGAGCATCTCATCGTAAATGCTGGTGAGCGTGATACCTCGGGCGGATTCACGCATGGTGAGGGGGCTGATGATGGGGGAATGATTGGTGTCCATGGGGACTCCTTTCTGTTGGTTGTGTTGTGGAATAGGGTTATAGCTCGCGCAGAGGCTGGTGGGCTACAGGGTTCGTCCGAGCCTGAGATCGAGCTCGGTTGTGGGGCAGGCTGCCTGTCCGTGCGGCTCGCAAGCGCCAAGGGCTCCAAAGCGATGGATCGTTGCGACGGGCGTGGTATAGGCGAGCCGCAGCTGATGCTCGACAGGGGCACATCCGTCTTTTTTGTAATGGGCCGTGTAGTACTGCGCGATGCTGGCGTTCATCTCGCTGCCATTGCGATGGCGCTCAAACTGGCGTCTGCAGGTCTCGATGATCTTTGCTACCGACTTGGGTGCCGTCGCGGGAACAAGGGCGAGATAGCCCTCAAATAGTTCGTTGATGCTCAGGAGGCACAGCAGGTCGATCAGCGTCCTTATGGCTGCTCCCTCGGCAGAAAAGTGCGCGGTCATGCGGTTATATCGGTTGCGGTCGACGATGGCCGCATGGGGTCTTGGAGTTTTCTGCCCCGTGGCCCCGGGCTTTTGCCGCGCCTGTGTATTGAGCTCGACGTTGCAGCGCTTGAGGCCGTCCAACGGAAGGAACAGTGCGGTGCGCAGGGTGTTCCGCTTGCTTTCGAGTTCATGACGCTCATCGGGTTCCCATTCGAGCTTGAGTTTCGTGTCGAGCGCCGTAAGCATATGGGCTAGGCAGCCTACGGTAAGAACGCACGAATCGTTGTCGCGTTTTGGGGCATAGGGGTCTGTCAGCTTGCGAATGTCGGGGTCGCCCATGATCTTTGTGCAGCGCTTCAGCAGTTGAGGGTGGTCGGCCAAGATCGTCGCGAGCGGTAGCGACGCGTAGTTCTTGATGGTCGCGGCGGCAAAGGCGGCGTCATATTCGTTTGCATATGCTCGCTCAATGCGGGCATCCAGAATGCTTTTCTTATCGCCGTCTTCAGCGTGGCGGTTTGTCATAGCTTCTCCAATCGGTTGATGTTCGTGCTGTTTGTTGATGTGTTGGTTGTCGTGAGTGATGTGCTTGCCGTGGGTGATGTGCTGACGTTGGGGTGCTATGCGGTTTTCAATGAGCCCGTGAGGCAGTTGCTGCAGGGGCGGGATGGAACGGCCCATGCAAGGCGGAAGGCATCGTGCTCAAAATCGAGACAGCAATGCCCTGGGTGCCTCACATGTGGCAGTTACCTCATTAAGTTGTCATTGCGTTTGGGGTTGTACTTTGCCGATCTTCCTTCTCTTACACGCTAAAACTCAAACTTCATATGCTCAATCTACTTAAAACCGCAACGGCGGTCTTTTATCAACTTATATGTCGGAACGCGTCTTTGCAAGTACTTTTTTGC
>URTB01000109.1 GCA_900550595.1 uncultured Collinsella sp. | reverse complement strand
GCCGCGTGCCTCGGTGTGCCCGTGCCGCCCAACGAGGGAGACTCTTTGGCGAGCGGCGAGCTCGCGACGCTCGATGCCTCGATTGCCGCCAAGCGGGTTATGCTGCTCAACGGCGGTGTGGCCCTGTGGGATGTAATCGAGAGCTGCGACATCAAGGGTTCAAGCGACGCGAGCATCAAAAACGTCGTTCCGGCGCATGCCGAGCGTATTACCGGCGCAGCTCCTATCGAGGTCGTTGTCTGTAACGGCGGCACGGCAGGTCGGCTCTACAAGCGCTATCTACAAGAACGCACCGGGCTGCCGGCCATCGTTCTGCCGTCGACAAGTCCCGCCAATGCGGCGTGGCGCCTGGAACGCCTTGTCGAGCGCTGGCGCGATGCCGTTGATTGGGGCGCTCTGTAATTTAGATATCTGGTTGGGCGCGGGTGCCGAGGCGTTTCATGATGGCATGCCAGATCGGTGCGGGCAGCGCGGGCTTGGCGCGCACCATGCCGTCGGCATCGACGCTTTCGGCATTGCCACCGCCAAGCAGCTGCGCATGCTCAATGGAGCAGCCCATGCGCACGGCACCTACGAGCTTGTCCAGGGCCTCCGAAAACGGTCGCCGCAAGAGACCCATGCGCGGAGAGCGGCGAAGTGCTGCGATGCTAGCGCCGGTGCAGACGATGACGCCTCCACACCACGACAGTCCTCGACGCTCGCACGCTTCGTGCAGATGGCCAACGACCGCGTGCGCCTGCTCGGAACTCCTACAGTCGGCTTGAACAACCACATAGACGCGTGTTCCTGCGCCTTCAACACATTCGAGCGCCCGTTCAACGACGGCCATCGCCTCGTCATCGAGCACATCTTCAACAGCGAATACAATGCCGTCCACAACGCTGCCGGCATCATCCGCCTTCAAATCAACCGGGCGGGGGAGCGCGGTGCCAGAAAGTTGAGCATAGGCGGCGATGGCATCCTGCAGGTCCCAGAGCAAAAACTCAAGATCGGCGCTCTCGGGAATACTGACAAACGCGATGTTATGCAGTGCTTTTGGTGCATAGCCGCGTGCGGTCGTCTCCATGCTGCCTCCTTTCCGGTTGGTTTCCGTTTAGGTTACACCGTCTGGCGGTGCCTCGCCGCGCTATCCTAGTGCAACCCTTACGAAAGGAACGCCATGCGCCTGCCCATGAATACCTCGCTTGCCACGCTCAAACCCTCCGGCATCCGCCGAATCAACGCGCTCGCTGCTCAGCATCCGGGGTGCATTGCGCTTGCGCTCGGCGAGCCCGATTTTCCCACGCCCGATGTGATTAGTGCCGAGGTGACTGCATCGCTGGACCGCGGTGACACGCATTATCCGCCCAACAACGGTCGCCCTGCCCTGCGCGAGGCGCTGTCCGCATATATGGGCGACGCGGGCCTTACGTTTTCGGCCGACGAGGTCATTCTGACAGACGGTGCGACCGAGGCCCTGTCGGCTACGTTTATGGCTATGCTCAATCCAGGTGACGAGGTCATCATCCCCACGCCGGCCTTTGGCCTGTACGAGAGCATCGTCGTTGCCAACCACGCCAAAGCGGTCTTTTTGGATACGGGGCCCGCGCAATTTCAGATTGACGAGGAAGCGCTTCGCGCCTGCGTGACCCCGGCGACCAAGGCCATCGTTATCTGCTCGCCCAACAATCCCACGGGCTGCATTCTCAACGCGGCATCGCTCGACGCCGTGGCGCGCGTAGCGGAGCAGGCGGGCATATACGTAGTCTGCGACGACGTATACAACCGTCTGGTCTATGTGGATGGCTACGAGCGATTTGCCCAGCGCCACCCGGAGCTACGCGAGCAGACGGTGGTCATCGAGAGCTTCTCCAAGCCCTGGGCCATGACCGGCTGGCGCTTAGGTTGGCTCGCAGCAGCAGCCCCCGTCATCGCCGAGATTGCCAAGGCTCACCAATACTTAGTATCGAGTGCCGTCTCCTTCGAAATGGACGCCGCAGCCCGAGCCCTCACCGTCGACCCGACCCCCATGCTCAATGTCTACCGAACCCGCCGCAAGCGCGTGCTCGCAGCCTTAAACGCCATGGGCCTCGAAGTAGTAGAGCCCGCAGGAGCCTTTTATACCTTCCCGAGCATCAAAAAGTTCGACCTAACCAGCGAAGACTTCTGCATCAAAGCCATCAAAGAAGCAAACGTAGCCCTAGTCCCGGGCGACTGTTTCGGCACCGAAGGCCACATCCGCCTAAGCTACTGCGTCTCCGACCAAGATCTGGACGAAGGCCTCAGCCGCCTGTCCAACTTCGTTTCAACCCTGTAGCCCAACGGGACCCAAAATCATCAGCCCACCGACCCAAGCATTATGAGTGGGGCGCGTCGCTCAACGGACACGAGGATTCGCAGCAAAGGCAACGTAGCTCCGGCCGGGAGGGGCAGGGCGAGTTTTCCGTAGATTCCGCACGAGCCGAAGGCCACTTAATGTGGCCTTCGTGCGAGCCCAGGACTTGACCGAGCGGAAAACTCGCCCTGCCCCTCCCGGTCGGAGCGTATGCAGGGTTTGTGTACGAATCCTCGTGTCCGTTGACCGACGCCGGGGTCCCCGCCATAATACTTTCGGTTCACGCACGAATCCGCTGCCAGAGACAGCCGGTGCGAACGGGCATCGCCCGCGAGCTTAATGGGATATCCCGCCAGCCGAGGTGGTCGAGTAGATATGTCTTCTCGCCCCCGTCGCTCATGCAGCGCGGGGGCTTTCTTTTTGGACATGCCCCCGTCACGTCCTTGTGGCGGACCGTGCCCGGAAAGAATTCGAGGAGGTGTAATTCATGCCCCAGCAGTACAAAATCGACAAGGTTGCAGAGATCGAGTCCCGTATCGCCGAGAACGCCGGTCTGTTCGTCGTCAACTACAACGGTCTGACGGTTAAGCAGGCTCAGGAGCTGCGTCATCAACTTCGCGAGTGCGGCGCCGAGATGAAGGTCTACAAGAACAACCTGGTCAAGATCGCTCTCAAGAACCAGGAGCAGCCCGAGCTCGACGAGATCCTCGCCGGCCCCGTCGCTTATGTGTTCTACGAGACCGAGCCGGTCGAGGCCGCTAAGACCCTTAAAGACTTCTCCGCTAAGTCCAAGGGCGTCCTTGAGATCAAGGGCGGTATCTCCGACGGCAAGGTCGTTTCCGCTGATGATGTTAAGGCTATCGCCGAGCTGCCCACCAAGGACCAGCTTCTCGGCCAGATCGCCGGTCTCATCTCCGGTTTCGCTCGCGACATCGCTGTCTGCGTCAACGGCGTTTCCTCTGGTCTCGCTCGTTCGATCCAGCAGGTCTCCGAGCAGAAGGCAGCCTAGTCGCTGTTTTCACCCGCGGCGGCAACGCCGCACCCCTGGCGCATTCGCGCCGTGTTTTAACTGATCTCCGTGCACAGACACGGAAACCGAAAGGACTTAGAAATGGCTAAGCTTACCACCGATGAGATCATCGATGCTCTTAAGGAAATGACCCTTCTCGAGGCTTCCGAGCTCGTTAAGGCTATCGAGGACACCTTCGGCGTTTCCGCCGCTGCTCCTGCCGCCGTTGTCGCCGCTCCCGCTGCTGGCGCTGCTGAGGCCGAGGAGAAGACCGAGTTTGACGTCGTGCTCGAGGGCTTCGGCGACAACAAGATCCAGGTCATCAAGGCCGTCCGTGAGCTCACCAACCTTGGCCTGAAGGAGGCCAAGGAGGTCGTCGAGGGCGCTCCCAAGGCTGTTCTCGAGGGTGCCAAGAAGGAGGACGCCGAGGCTGCCAAGGAGAAGCTCGAGGCTGCTGGCGCTGCTGTCACCCTCAAGTAATCAGGCTTTCTCGCCAGATTTCTTTGCAGACGGGGTTCGCATTGCGAACCCCGTCTTTTTCGTTTTGATCCCTCTATTTTGTTGGCTCGGCATACAAATTGCTGCCGCTTGCGGTGCTTTGGCGTTGCTACCGTTGGGCGATAAAATTGCACCATTCGAGCAATAATTTGCGTTGACCTGCTGAAGAATGGCGCTTGCCTACATTAACGTTAATTAACGGCGGTAAGATAAACCGGTATCGCAATTTGGTCTGCGGCCGCCGTGCCGCACGCACAGGGCGCATCCTGCGCCTGCGAAAGGATCCTTGAATAACATGAAGGCAATCATCCCCGCCGCCGGTCTTGGCACGCGTTTTCTGCCTGGCACCAAGTGCACGCCTAAAGAGATGCTGCCGGTGCTCGACAAACCGGTCATCCAGTACGTCGTTGAGGAGGCGCTCGACCCCGATGAGGTCGACGATGCTATTATCGTCACCTCTCCTGGCAAGCCCGAGTTGCTGAGCTACTTCCAGCCCGATCGCTCGCTCGAGAACCTGCTTCGCGAGCGTGGCAAGGACGCCTACGCCGACGCCGTCGCCCATGCTGGTGGTATGCCGGTCGACTTCCGTTATCAGTACGAGCCCAAGGGCCTTGGCCACGCCATTCGCTCTGCCGCCGACGCTGTGGCAGGGGAGAACTTCCTGGTTCTTCTGGGCGATTACGTTGTGCCCAACCGTGACATCTGCGACAAGATGCTTGCCGTCTCCAAGGAACACGGTGGCGCTTCTGTTATCGCCGTTGCCGCGTGTGCTCCCGAGGAGGTTAGCCGCTACGGCGTTATCGCCGGTGAGCGCGTGGGCTCGCTCGAGGGCGCCGAGGATGTTGCCGATGGCGAGCCGGGTGCCGTGTGGCGCATCGGCGGCCTGGTGGAGAAGCCTGCCCCCGAGGCGGCTCCGTCCAACCTGTACATCGTCGGTCGCTACCTCCTGTCTCCGCTGGTCATGGACCTGCTGGCCGATCAGCAGGCCGGTAAGGGTGGCGAGATCCAGCTGACCGACGCCATGGCCCGTTCGCTCGATCGCGAGGCCATGTATGCTGTCGTCATCGACCCGCTGTCGGGCTACGACACCGGTACCCCGTCTGGTTGGATGGCCACCAACGCCCTCATGGCTGCAAGCGACCCTCGCTTTGCAAGCGCCTTCTGGGATGCCATCGACGAGCGCGGCGGCTTGATGCGCAAGTAAGCCTTCGGGCAACGATATTTACGGGTGCGGACTTCGGTCTGCACCCGTTTTTCTATAAGAGCTGCGATTGCCGGCTCTCTGTTCACAGAAAATATATGAACAGGTGTTCGATACACATACATTTACCTGCACATTTTCTGTCGAAAAACTTTGCTACTCCAAAAACTCAATCGCGTCAAGGCTTTTCTTGCCCA
>URTB01000108.1 GCA_900550595.1 uncultured Collinsella sp. | reverse complement strand
ATCGCAGAAAAATGTTTCCGCAGGGTTAAAGCGTATCAAGCGCTCAAAAAACGTGCGCGAACAGGCCGTTGCGAACGAGCGGCTAGCGCGAAGTCGAAGCGCGGTGTTCAATGTGACCAGGAACCTCGATGCGCTTGGGGGCGAGCTTTGCGGCTTCGCCCACGGTGGTGGTAACAACGTCGATGCGCTCGGACAGACGCTCGACTACGCGCTCGGCAATGGTGAGGGTGTCTTGCGCTGCTGTGGTCACACCGCCAAAGAGCACGTGGTTCCAAGGATAATCGTCAAACGTCGCAATCTTAAGACCAGCCGGTAACGAGGGACCAAGCTGCGCCAGAGCCTCGGTCAGGCGCAGGAAGACCAGGCCGTTGACGGCAATGAGGCCGAGCTTTTTACCGGCATAGTCACGCATGGTCTCGTCCAAGCGGCCGATGCCCGTGGCGCCACCGTCGGCCAGGGTGACAACCTCGCCCGCAAGTCCGCGGCGCGACAGCTCGTCGGTAAAGGCCTCGGCGCGCTCTCGACGCACGGGGCTGTCGTCGCTTGCCTCGGTGAGCAGGCACAGGCGCTCGCTGCCAGCGGCGGCGAGCTCGTCTACCAAGCCAGCGACCAGCTCACGGTTGTTAGATGTCACCAGATCGACACCGCCGTCGGCAACGTCGCGGTCGAGCAGCACAACAGGCAGACGTCCCGCTGCCGCAGCGATCGCCTCGTCATTGCCTCCGCAGGTGTTGACGACCAGGCCGTCCACGCCGGCATCGATAAGCCTGGTAAGCGACTCCGCTTCCTTAGCGGGGTCGTTGCCGCTAATGGCCGTCATGAGCGAGCAGCCGCGCGCGGCGGCGCTGACGGAAAGCCCTTCGAGCATGGCGCTGGAGAACGGGTTGGCGATGTCGGCCAGGATCACGCCGATGAGGTTGGTGCGCGAGCTGCGTAGATTGCGCGCGGCGGCACGCGGGCGATAGCCGGTGCGCTCGATAACCGCCGCGATGCGAGCACGGGTTTCCTCGGTCATTTGCCCGGGGCGGTTGTTGAGATAGCGCGAGACCGTGGCCGGGCTCACGCCCGCCTCGGCGGCAATGTCCTTGATTCTCATCTGCGCCATAACGCACCCCGTTTCCCAATTGTCGGCGGTCTGAGCCATTTTAGGCATTTTTTTAAAAATCTCGGTTGCAAAACGCTGTAGGTGAGTATACTACAACTCGAAACGAAACCGATTTCGTAAACCGATTTCGGTGAGCGTTGGCACGCAGGTGCAAAGACGCACCCTACCGTCTTGGCACCTGCGTGCCAACGCCATATCAAAGGTGTACGCACGAGCAAGAAGGAGCTACGCGACCATGGGTAAAACGGTTCTTACCTTCGGCGAGATCATGATGAGGCTCTCGCCCAAAGACCACCTGCGCATTGAGCAGGCGACCGAGTTTGATGTCCGCTACGGCGGCGCCGAGGCAAACACCGCGCTTTCCCTGGCCTACCAGGGCGACAAGGCCGCTTACGTCTCCGTTGTCCCGGCCAACCGTCTGGGCGAGTGCGCCCTGCGTTCGCTGAAGGCCTACGGCGTCGACACCACGCGCGTCGTGCGTCAGGGCGACCGCCTTGGCTCCTATGTGTTTGAGGTCGGTGCCTCGCAGCGCGGCAACGGCTGCGTCTACGACCGCAAGTTCTCTGCCATCAACATGGCCAAGCGCGATGTTTTTGACTGGGACGAGATCCTCAAGGGCATCGATGTCTTCTACTTCTCCGGCGTGACCCCCGCCGTCTCCGACGAGATGGCCGCCGCCTGCAAGGAGGCGCTCGCCGTCTGCCGCGCCAAGGGCATCACCACCGTGTGCGACGTGAACTATCGCGGCAAGATGTGGTCGCCCGAGAAGTCGCAGGCCACCATGAAGGAACTCCTGCCGCTCGTCGACATCTGCATCGCCAACGACGAGGATGCGCCTGCCGGCCTTGGCATGACCTGCGTCTCCGGCTCCCTTGCCCACGGCATCGAGGAGCGTGACACCTACGTCGAGATGGCCCGTCAGATCTGCGCCGAGTACGGTTGCAAGAAGGTCGCCTCGGTCGTCCGCAACATCTCCTGCGTCGAGCGCTCCATCTGGATGGGCATGCTCTTTGACGCCGAGAGCGGCGAGCACTGGTTCTCCCCTGCTCACGACGTGCACGTGCTCGAGGGCGTTGCCGCCGGCGACGCTTTCAACGCCGGCCTCGTCCATGCCCTCATCAACGACTTTGACCCGCAGGATGCCGTCAACTACGCGATTGCGGCCTCGATCCTCAAGCTCACCATCAAGGGCGATTCCAACTTGGTGACCGCAGACGAGATCGCAGCCGTGGCATCCGCCGCCGACGGTGGCACCCGCGTCGCGCGCTAGTCCGTCTCCATTCCGCGGGCCGCGGCTTTCCAATCCCATACCTCTGCGGCCCGCTCCCCGATTCCTCCGGCCGGGCAAAACCACCAGTCCCATTCCGGTTTTGCCTGGCATTCCCTACATGACTGGTCGAGCAGCCGGTTTTGGAATTGCTTGAACCCCAAGCAGTGCCTCCGATAACCAATCCAAAATCGGCTCCTGACCAGCACATTTGGCAATTACGCGCACCCGCGCGCCTCACATCGAAAGGAACATCATGTTCGATCAGTTCTACACCACGCTTGAGTCCCTGGGCATCGTGCCGGTCGTCGTGCTCGATGAGGTCGAGGACGCCGCACCGCTCGCCCACGCCCTTATGGCAGCCGGCATGAAGTCCGCCGAGGTCACCTTCCGCACCGCCTGCGCCGCCGAGTGCATCGCCGCCATGGCCGAGGCCGAGCCCGAGATGTGCGTTGGTGCCGGCACCGTCCTGACCGTCGAGCAGGTTGAGCAGGCCCGCGCCGCCGGTGCCGAGTTCATCGTCTCCCCGGGTTACAACGAGGACGTCGTGAAGCACTGCATCGACATCGACCTGCCCGTCCTTCCCGGCACCGTGACCCCCTCCGAGGTTACCGCCGCCGAGAACCTGGGCCTCAAGGTCACCAAGTTCTTCCCCGCGTCCCAGTATGGCGGTCTGAACACCATCAAGGCCCTTGCCGCTCCGTTTGTCGGTCACCGCTTTATGCCTACCGGCGGTGTGAGCACCGACAACGTCGAGGAGTACCTGAGCTCCTCTGCCATCATCGCCTGCGGTGGCACCTGGATGGTTAAGCCGGCCCTGTTTGCCGACGGCGACTTCTCCAAGGTCGAGCAGATTGCCCGTGATGCCATGGACGTCGTCAAAAAGGTCCGCGGCTAGGTTTAGCTCTCTATCGTGAAAGGGGGCGTGCCCTAGACCTCGCCCCCTTTCTTTTAAAACGGCTCGGAAGCGCGCCGTTTCCGTCACGAGCAAGAACCAAAACCGTCTTGTATGCTGATAGAACGTGACGGAAGCGACACGCCCCCGAGCCGCTTTGCCTACTCGGCTGGCAGTCGCACTCAACTAAGACACTTCGACAAAAGCCGAACCATCAAAACAGCTGCGGCACCGTCTGGAGGAATGGACCCTTGCTTCCGGTCTTTTCCTCCAAGCGGCGCCGCAGCGTTTTCGTGCCCCGATGTGCCCCGGCACTTGCGGTGGAATACGGACTGCTTACACCATCAGAGCCGCAAAACAATCCCTATTTCACCGCAACTAATGAAGGGAACGAGTTAGATGGCCGAGTCTTTGGACAGCTCAAAATAGTCAGGATGTAAGGCGATAACCGGGCCCTGCTCCTCGGGCATCAGGTGCAGGTGTGTCTCGGCCAGATAGCTCGCCGTGTCGGTATCGCCCTTTTTAATGGCCTCGAGAATCCGGCGATGCTGCCGACGAATCGGCTCCCAATCCAGATCCTGCGAGACCATACGCAACCAGTTGTATCGCTCAAAATGCGTATTGACGCTCTTCATCCAATCCCACAACATGTGGCGGCCGGCAATCTCAAAACACGTCTCATGGAACAGGTTGTCCAGATCGAAAAAGCGACGCGTTTCGCTATGGTCGAGCGACTCGGACTCGGCAAGAATCTGCTCGAGCCGCTGCTTTTGCTCGGGCGTAGCAGCCGAACAACATTTAATGAGTACGCTTCTTTCGAGCTTTTCGCGCAAGAAACAGGCATTCTCGGCGTGTTCCATGCTGATCTTAGAAACGTAGGTGCCGCTTTTGGGACGTGTTTCGACCAGCTCCTGCTCGCGCAGGCGCACAAAGGATTCGCGAATGGGCGTACGCCCGATTCCTGTCTCTTTTTCCAGACCAATCGCCGAAAGGCGCGTGCCGGGCTTGAGCTCGGCATAGATGATCTTGGAACGCAATGCGTTATATGCCTGATCTTGCAAGCTCTGATAATGCTGGTGTTGTTCCATAAAGCCCTCGGATGAAGCCCACGGTTTGTCGAATTTCACCACGTAATACTATCGCATCCCCCATCCCCTCAGTTGCGGTGAAATAGGGGGCGCTGGCGTCACCCGCGCTGTCAAACAATCCCCAATTCAGTGCAACTTCCAACCAGTCTTTTTGGGACGGGGCTTTTTTAGCCAAGGTTGAACAAAAAGGCCCCGAGCTCAGTGCAAGCTCGGGGCCCTTCGTACCGCGAATCTATGAGAGGAGATATTTGATGCGCATGGGCGCTACTCCATGTAGCCACCCTGAATGGCGGAAACCGCATGCTCGGTAAAGAACTTGAGCGTGCCGGAGGTATAGCGATTAGTCTTGGGCTTCCAAGCGGCTCGACGCTCGGCCAGGACGGCGTCGACCTCGGCCGGCTCCATCTTCTTGCCGGCGATGCCCACGATAAACAGCGAGCGCTCGGGAATGTTGATCTGGATAAGGTCGCCTTCCTCGATCAGGGCAATCGGACCGCCCACGGCAGCCTCGGGCGAAACGTGACCGATAGCCGGGCCCTTGGAGGCGCCGGAGAAGCGACCGTCAGTGATCAGGGCAATGCTCGCGCCCAGCTCGGGGTCGCTGGCGATAGCCTCGGTGGTGTAGAACATCTCGGGCATGCCGGAGCCCTTGGGGCCCTCGTAGCGAATGATGACGGCGTCACCGGGCTTGACCTCGTGCGTCAGGACGGCGTGGATAGCGTCCTCCTCACAATCGAACGGGCGAGCCTTAAGCGTAGCCTGGAACATCTCGCGCGGAACAACCGTGTGCTTGACGACGGCGCCCTCGGGGGCAAGGTTGCCGTGGAGGATGGCGATGGAGCCATCGGTACCAAAAGCCTGGTCAAACGGGCGAATGATGTCTTCGCGCTTGAGGTTCCACTTCTCCAAGTAGCGGCCACACTTCTCGTAGTAACCGTTGTTCTTGAGGTCCTCGAGGTTCTCGCCGAGAGTCT
>URTB01000107.1 GCA_900550595.1 uncultured Collinsella sp. | reverse complement strand
CGCCAGGTCAACTGCGCCGTGGAGGCGCACTACCCCGACGTGATGATGATGGCCGAGGAATCCACCGCGTGGCCGCTCGTGACCTATCCGCCGCAGGACGGCGGCCTGGGCTTCCACTACAAGTGGGACATGGGCTGGATGAACGACACCCTGCACTACATGCAGACCGATTTTCCGTGGCGCCCCGGCAACCACGGCCTGCTCACGTTCTCCATCATGTACGCCTTTACCGAGAACTTTATTTGCCCGCTGAGCCACGACGAGGTCGTGCATGGCAAGTGCTCGCTCATCGGCCGCATGCCGGGCGACTGGTGGCGCCAGTTTGCCGGCCTGCGCACGCTGGCTTTCTACCAGATGACGCACCCCGGTGCCAAGCTCAACTTTATGGGCAACGAGATCGGCCAGTTTATTGAGTGGCGCTACTACGAGTCCATCCAGTGGTTCTTGACCGAGGAGTACGAGACCCACCGTCATCATCAGGCGTTTATCAAGGCGCTCAACCACCTGTACACCGCCGAGCCCGCCCTGTACGAGCGCGGCTACACCGACGACGGCTTTACCTGGATCGACGCGGATAACTCCAAGCAGTCCATCGTGAGCTTTGTGCGTCAGGGCGAGGACGTCGATGACGACCTGGTGATCCTGATCAACTTTGATCCGGCGAGCTACGAGAGCTTCCGCGTGGGCGTGCCGCGCGAGGGTGACTGGGAGGTCATCTTTGATTCCGACCGTCCCGAGTTCGGTGGCAGCGGATTCGCCGGTGAGGAGCCCCACACCTGCTCGAGCGAGCCCTATCCCTGGAACGGGCAGATGGACTCCATCGAGATGAAGGTGCCCGGCCTGGCAGGCGTGGTGCTTAAGCGCCGCGGCCCCAGCAGCTACAAGCCGCCCGTGGTCGAGAAGCCCAAGAAGGCGACGCGCAAGCGTGCGTCCTCGGTGAAGCCCAAGACCGCGGCCGCGAAGAAGGCTCCGGCCAAGGCGAAGACTGTCAAGTCCGCCGCCAAGGCTTCGGCTAAGTCCACCACGGCCAAAAAGACAGCCGCCAAAAAGGCTGCTACCAAGGCCAAGGCAGCTGCTGTTAAGGCTCCTGCCAAGAAAGCGTAACAAAGGCGTTACCACCGTAATTACCCGCCTCGTGGGGGCGTAGGATACATGTCATAACCGTTCCGGGAGAAACATCCCCGGGGGAAAGGAACGTATGAATAAGATCTTCGACAACAAGCAGGAGTTTACTGAGCTCTATCGCGATGCCGTCATGAGCATCAGCGGCAAGAGCATCGAGGCCGCCAGCGACCTCGACCGCTTTAACGCCCTGGCCAAGCTCGTGGCCGAGAAGGCCCGCACCGTTGCCACCAAGAGTGACGCCCGCGCGGCGTCCGAGGGCAAGAAGCGCGTGTACTACTTCTCGATCGAGTTTTTGATCGGCCGCCTGCTCGACAACTACCTGCTCAACTTTGGCGTGCGCGACTTGGTTGCCGAGGCGCTCGACGACATGGGCTTTGATCTGTCCGTCATCGAGAACCAGGAGCCCGATCCGGCTCTGGGCAACGGTGGCCTGGGCCGCCTGGCCGCATGCTTCCTGGATTCCATGGCAGCCGAGGGCATTGCCGGCTACGGCAACGGCATGCGCTACCGCTACGGCCTGTTTAAGCAGGAGATCGTCAACGGCAGCCAGGTCGAGGCCACCGACGAGTGGCTCACCCACGGCTATCCCTGGGAGGTCCGCCGTCAGGACAAGGCCGTGACCATTAAGTTTGGTGGCCACGTCGAGGGCTTTGAGGAGAACGGCCGCACGTTCTACCGCACGGTGGACACGCAGGACATCCTGGCCGTCCCTTATGACATCCCCGTCGTGGGCTATGCCGGCGAGACCGTCAACAAGCTGCGCGTATGGGCTGCCGAGCCGGTCGAGGAGCACTTTGATCTGGAGGCCTTTAACCGCGGCGACTACGCCCTGGCCGATGCCGAGCGTGCCGAGGCCGAGGCCATCAGCGCCATCCTCTACCCCAACGACGCGGGCGAGCACGGCCGTCTGCTGCGCCTGAAGCAGGAGTACCTATTTGTATCGGCCGGCATCTACAGCCTGCTCGACACCTTTGAGAAGGAGCATGGCGCTAACTGGGAGCTGCTGCCGCAGTTTGTGGCAATCCACACCAACGACACGCACCCCGCCATGTGCGGCCCCGAGCTCATGCGCATCCTCATCGACGAGAAGAAGCTCGAGTGGGACGACGCCTGGAACATCGTGACGCAGGTCGTGAGCTACACCAACCACACCATCCTGCCCGAGGCTCTGGAGAAGTGGCCCATCGGCACGTTCTCCAAGCTCCTCCCCCGCGTGTACCAGATCATCGACGAGATCAGCCGTCGTTGGCACGAATCGTTCGACACCACGCAGGAGGGCTGGCAGGAGCGTCTGCGCCAGACCGCCATTCTGTGGGACGGCGAGATTCGCATGGCCAACCTGTCCGTGATCTGCAGCCACAGCGTCAACGGTGTGGCAAAGATCCACTCCGACATCATCAAGAACATCGTGCTCAAGGACTTCTATGCCCTAACGCCCGAGAAGTTCAACAACAAGACCAACGGCATCTCGCACCGTCGCTTCTTTGCCGAGGCCAACCCAACCTATGCCAAGCTCGTGACCGAGGCCATTGGCGACGGCTGGCTTAAGGACGCCTTTGAGCTGGAGAAACTCAAGGAGTTCCAGAACGACACCGAGTTCCTGAAGGCCGTGGGAGCCTCCAAGCGCGCCAACAAGGAGCGTCTGGCCGCCTACGTTAAGGCCGAGACCGGTCTGGTTATTGACCCCAACACCGTCTTCGACGTTCAGGTGAAGCGCTTCCACGCCTACAAGCGCCAGCTCATGAACATCATGAAGGTGATGGACATCTACAACCGTCGCATCGCCGATCCCAACTTCCACGTGACGCCGACGACCTTCATCTTTAGCGGCAAGGCTGCCTCGAGCTACACCTTTGCCAAGGAGACCATCCGCCTCATTAACTCCGTGGCCGACGTCATCAACAACGACCCCCGCGTCAACGAGGTCATGAAGGTCTGCTTTATCCCCAACTTCCGCGTGAGCAACGCCCAGCTCATCTACCCCGCCGCCGAGATCTCGGAGCAGATCTCCACGGCCGGCAAGGAGGCGTCGGGCACGTCCAACATGAAGCTCATGATGAACGGCGCCATTACGCTGGGCACCCTCGACGGCGCCAACATCGAGATCGCCGACCTGGCCGGCCGCGAGAACGAGGCCATCTTTGGCCTTACCGCCCCCGAGGTCGAGCAGCTCTGGGCATCCAACAGCTACTTTGCGTGGGATACCCTCAACGGCGACCGTGAGCGCCTAGGCCGCGTGATGGACGAGCTCAAGGACAACACCTTTGCGGGTCTTTCGGGCAACTTCGAGAGCATCTACAACGAGCTCATGAACAACAACGACCCCGACCTGGTCATGGCCGACTTCCGCAGCTACGTGGATGCATGGGAGAAGCTCACCGGCAGCTACTGCGACCAGGAGACCTGGAACCGCAAGGCCCTGCTCAACACCGCCTCGAGCGGCTGGTTCTCGAGCGACCGCACCATTCGCGAGTACCGCGACGAGATCTGGCACGCGTAAAGGCGCACGAGCTCCCCTTTGCCAGCACGGCATTACTCGACGGGCGCGACCGAGCGCCGCGCCCGTCGCTAATGGGTTTAGGAACATCGATGACAGAAGGAGAAATCGATGAGTAAGAAAGAATGCATCGCGATGCTCCTCGCAGGAGGACAGGGCAGCCGATTGGGGGCACTCACCCAAAAGATCGCTAAGCCGGCGGTTAGCTTTGGTGGCAAGTTCCGCATTATCGACTTTTCGCTCTCCAACTGCTCCAACTCGGGCATCGACACGGTGGGCGTACTGACGCAGTATCGCCCCTACCTGCTGCATGCCTACGTGGGCTCCGGCGAGGCATGGGATCTGGACAGCCGCGACGGCGGCGTGTCGATCCTGCCGCCGTACGAGACGCAGACCGGTGGTGCCTGGTATGCGGGCACGGCCGATGCCATTACGCAGAACCTCGACTACATCAAGGCCAACGACCCCAAGTACGTCCTGATTCTTTCGGGCGATCACCTGTATCGCATGGACTACCGCAAGATGCTCAAGACGCACATTGAGAACAACGCCGACCTCACGGTGAGCGTTATGCCCGTGCCGTGGGAGGAAGCCAGCCGCTTTGGCATCCTGACCACCGACCCCGAGGACGGCCGCATCATCAAGTTCACCGAGAAGCCCGATAAGCCCGATTCGAACCTCGCGTCCATGGGCATCTACATCTTCTCGGCCGACGTGCTGATTGAGGCGCTCGAGGAGGACGCTCTGGACCAGCGCTCGAGCCACGACTTTGGCAAGGACATCATCCCCAAGCTGCTCGGCGAGGGCAAGCGCCTCTACAGCTACGAGTTCCACGGCTTTTGGAAGGACGTCGGCACCATCGCCAGCTTCCACGAGACCTCGATGGACCTGCTGGGCAACAACCCCGAGTTCGATCTGTTTGACAAGCACTTCCCCATCATGTCCAACATCACCACGCGTCCGCCGCACTACATTGGCCCGGACGGCCGCCTGGACGACTGCCTGGTCTCCAACGGCTGCAAGATCTACGGCACCGCTCGCCACTCGATCCTTTCGACCGATGTCATCATCGAGGAGCGCGCCGTGGTCGAGGACTCCGTGCTGCTGCCGGGTGCGCACGTTAAGAGCGGCGCTCACATCTGCCGCGCTATTTTGGGCGAGAACTCCACGGTCGAAGAGGGCGTGAAGCTCGGCTCTGTCGATACCACCAAGGATACGGCCGTCGTTGGAAATGACGTCGTTATCGGGAAGGGGGAATGATCCGATGATCAATCGCAAGGCCATCGGTTATATCACCGCTAACTACTCTTCGAGCTACGGCAGCGTCCTGCTCAAGGACCGCCCCATCGCGTCCGTTCCCTTTTTGGGCCGCTACCGCCTGATCGACTTTCCGCTGTCCAACATGATGAATGCCGGCATTAAGACCGTCGGCGTCGTCATGCCGGGCAACTACCGCTCGCTGATCGACCACGTTGGCTCGGGCAAGGACTGGGGCCTGGACCGCAAGAAGGGCGGCCTGTTCATGGTGCCCGGCAACGCGTATGGCACCACCAAGGGCGGCATGCGCTTCTTGCTGCGCGACATCATCTCCAACAAGACGCTGTTCCAGCGCTCGGACAAGCCCTATGTCGTGATGATGGGCACCAACATCATCTTTAATATGGACCTCAACACCATCATCGACGCGCACGAGAACTCCGGTGCCCAGATGACCGTGGTGTACTGCAAGGCCACGC
>URTB01000106.1 GCA_900550595.1 uncultured Collinsella sp. | reverse complement strand
GCCTGTCCACCGTGCGCAACTCCGACGCGATCATCTGTCTGGACCACGGCCGCATTATCGAGCGCGGTAACCACGACGAGCTGATCGCCAAGCGCGGATACTACTATCAGCTCTACACTGGAGCGTTTGAGCTGGAGTAGGACCGGTTACTGACGGAGGGCGCCCCGGGGGCGCCCTCCTGCGCGCGATCAGCCCGTCATTTAGAACGGAATAAAAGTTTGCGAGGCCCTGGCCGTTTGGCCAGGGCCTCGTTTTGTAAGGATGAACTATTTGAGAAGTTGGGCCATGGCGTTGACGAATTTTTGGACTTGGAGGGTTGGCTCGAGCGGATAGTGCAAAAAGACCGGCACCTCTCGCCCGCACAGGAACGGCACGCCCACAAATGCCGGGTGCACCCCTGACCATGCGCCACAGGTGAGTACCGCATCGCCCTTTTCCTCCGCCTCGTTAAAGAGCGCAAAGTCAAAGCTATCCACATCGATCACGTCCACACCGCCGTCGGCCAAAAGGTCGATACGTAGACTGTCCATGGCGTCGTTGCCGTGACGGAGCACGCGCAGGCGCATGCCCTCCAGGTCGGCAACCGTGATGCGCGTCTTGCGCGCTAGCGGGCTCGCGCGCGGCACGTCGATATAAAACGGCACGTTGACAATGCGGAGCTTTTGGCAGGCATCGCCCCAGCGTGGGGTCGAAAAACTCGACTGCACCACATCTACTTCGCGACCAAGGCTGCGCATGACGGATTCGCGCTCGTCATAGAGGTCGCTCACCGGCACGATCTCAAAGCGCAACGACGGTTCCAGATCGTGGATGCCCGACCACATCGACAGCGTTTGACGCCCCGGGCACATCATCGACACGCCCAGGCGCACGGCACCGCCATCGCCCGCCGCGCGTCGGGCACGGCGCAGCGCGTCCTCGGACTGCCGCATGATTGAGCGTGCGTCGTCCACCAGCAGAGCACCCGCCGGCGTCACCTTGACGCCTGAGTGCGAACGTTCGAACAGTGTGATGCCGAACTCGGCCTCGAAGCCCGACACCTGTTTGGCGAGCGCCGGGGTCGACACGCGCAATTTTGCCGCCGCACGCGAGAAGCTTCCCAGCTCCGCGGCGACCGATATGGCCTCAAGTCGTCGATCGTACACGTCAATCTCCCGTTTCCATACGTATGGCCATGCACTGCCGAAGGGGTTTTGGCAGGTCACAGACTCAATTAAGGACACATCATCTTGCGAGCTATAAACCATTGGTTTACGCCATTCTAACAAATATGCAATTCACCTGCGTAAATGCAAAGCATACGATAACCTGCGAAAACTACGTGGGTCGATTAATGGGAACGACCCACAGGGAGGAACAAGAAGGGAAGTTCCTATGAGCAACTGGCTTAAGCTCGAGGGCGATGTCTGCGCCGTGACCGGCGCACTCGGCGGCATGGGCGTCGAGATTTGCCGCGAGTTCGCCCGCAACGGCGCCAACGTCGTCCTGCTCGATCTGGACGAGGAGAAGGTCAAGGCCGCAGCCGCCGACCTCGCCGCCGAGTTTGGCATCCACGCCGAGGGCTATAAGATGAACGCCACCGACGAGGCCGAGGTTCAGGCCGCCGTCGATGCCACCATCGCCGACTTCGGCCGCGTCGACGTTCTCGTCAACACCGCCGGCATCCTGCGCTTCGCAGCCATGGAAGACCTGCCGCTCTCCGACTGGAACGAGGTCATCAACGTCAATCTCACCGGCTACTTCATCACCTCGCAGCGCTTTGGTCGCGAGATGATCAAGGCCGGCCAGGGTCGCCTGGTGCACATCTCGACCGTCGCCAGCCACTCCCCCGAGACGTTCTCGGGCGTGTACAGCTCCACCAAGGCCGGCGTCAACATGATGTCCAAGATGCTCGCCGCCGAGTGGGGCCCCTACGGCGTCCGCTCCAACTGCGTCGAGCCCTGCTTCGTTAAGACCCCGATGTCGGCCAACTTCTACGCCGACCCCGAGGTCGAGAAGAGCCGCAGCCGCCTGATCGCCACGCGCCGCATCGGCGAGGTCAGCGATATCGCCAACGCCGTCATGTTCCTGGCGTCCACGCGCTCGGACTTTACCACCGGCGACGCCATCAAGGTCGACGGCGGCTTCTCCAACATGATGGGCGACCTCACCGCCAAGCCCGGCGGCCGTCGCGCCTATGCCGACAACTACCTTAAGAACAAGGGTGTCGAGCTCTGGTCCGATGAGTCCGGCGTCGCAAAGCCGACTGACCAGTAAACCAACCTAACAGGGAGGCCCCGCGGACACGCCCGTTCCTCCCCCGTATCGATTAGAAAGAGTCCAATGGCTTCCACCAACTCCAACAAGGGTCGCGCCGTCGTGCTTTCCGCCGCGTGCGTCACCATGTTCTTCATCAGCTCCATTGCGCTGTATTCCGTCGTGAGCAAGAACCTGCTCGCCGTCTACCCCGAGTGGTCGAGCGCTCTTACCTGGGCCTTCCCGGTCTTTCAGACCATCATGGCCGTGACGGGCATCTTCGCCGGCCGCATCTCCGACAAGATCGGCCCGCGCAACGTCGTGATCGCCGCCGCCGTGTGCTACGGCGTGGGCTGGTTCATGTCCGGCACCGTCACCGAGCCATGGCAGTTCTACCTGTGGTTCTCGCTTGTCGCCGCCATCGGCAACGGCCTGGGCTACAACCCCGCGCTCACCACCGGCCAAAAGTGGTTCATCGACAAGAAGGGTCTCGCCTCCGGCATCACCCTGGCCGCTTCGACCGCCGGCCCCGCTGTACTGTCCCCGGTGCTCGCCTCGCTGCTCATCCCGAGCCTGGGCATCTTCGGCGCCCTTAAGGCGCTCGGCGTCATCTTCTTTGTGACGATCGCCGCCTCCGCCCTGTTCCTGAAGGCCCCCGAGGCCGGTTGGCTGCCCGAGGGCTTCGAGGCCCCCGAGGGCGGCGCGCACGCCGGCACCTTCGGTGACCTCACCCCGGGCGAGATGGTCAAGACCCCGCGCTTCTGGGTCCTCATCGTCACCTTCGCCTTTGCCGCCACCGCGGGCACCCTGCTCGTGGGCAAGGTTGCCTCCATCGCCGCCGTCCAGCTCTTCGCCGACCCCACGAGCGCCGCTGCCGTCGCCCTCGGCGGCGTGGTGGTCTCCGTCAACACCTGCGCCAACCTGGTTGGCCGTCTGTCCTTTGGCCAGATCATCGACAAGCTCGGCGCCTATAAGTCGCTGCTCATCAGCCTTGTCGTCACCATCGTCGCCCTCGTTATCATGTCGATGAGCTTTACGCAGAGCATGTTCTTCGTGGCGCTCGCCCTGCTCGGCTTTAGCTTTGGCGCTCTGCTCGTCATCTACCCGCCGCTCACCGGTGGCGCCTTTGGCACCAGCAACATCGGCGTCAACTACGGCATCATGTTTTTGGGCTACGCCGCTTCCACCTGGATCAGCCAGCCCATCACCGCTGTGCTGTATCACGCCGAGGCCGGCAGCGCCGCCTACCAGCAGTCCTTCTACGGCGCCATTGTGATCGCCGCCATCGCCGTCGTGCTCACCGTCTACATGATGGTCTCCGACAGCAAGAAGAAGTCCGCCTAGCTTTACCGATGCGACAAAGGGACAGCCCCTTTGTCGCATTCCACCGGTCACCAGTATTAAGGAGTCGAAATGTCTGAGCTCAACCCCGTCCGCATTGCCGTTATCGGCGCCGGCGCCATGGGCCGCAACCACATCCGCTTTGTCACCGAGGAGCCCGAGGCCGAGCTCGTCGCCATCGCTGACGCCTTTGAGGGCGCCCGCGCCACGGCCGAGGCCGCCGGCGTGCCGTTTTATACCGATCCCGCCCAGATGATGGACGAGGTCAAGCCCGAGGCCGTCATTATCGCCACCCCCAACGACCTGCATCTGGGCGTTGCCCGCGAGGCCATCAAGCGCAACATCGTGCCGCTGGTCGAAAAGCCGATCTCCAACGACCTCGAGGATGCTCAGGCCTTCGCCGCCGAGGCCGAGACCGCCGGCGTGCCCGTGCTCGTGGGCCAGCACCGTCGCCACAACCCCTTCGTCAACAAGGCCAAGGAGATCATCGAGTCCGGCGAACTGGGCAAGCTCACCGTATCGAGCTTCCACTACATGATCTATAAGAACGACGAGTACTTCGATGTCGAGTGGCGCCGCAAGAAGGGTGCCGGCCCGATCCTGGTCAACCTGGTGCACGACGTCGACCTGCTCCGTTACCTGCTGGGCGAGCCCGTTGCCGTCCAGGGCATGCAGTCCAGCGCCGCCCGCGGTTTTGAGACCGAGGACTCCGCCGTGGTCAACGTCCGTTTTGCCGATGGCGCGCTCGCGAGCATGACCATCTCCGACGCCACCGCCAGCCCCTGGAACTGGGAGGCAACCGCTCGCGAGGATCCGCAGTACCGTCCCTTCGACGCCGACGCCTATTTTATCGGTGGCACCAAGGGCGCCCTGTCGCTGCCCCGCCTGCACCAGTTCTCCTACGACGGCGCCTCTAACTGGCACAAGCCGCTGCAGATGGAGATTCCGGCCGTGGACCCGGCACTGCCGCACAAGATGCAGCTCAAGCACTTTGTGAAGGTCGTCCGCCGCGAGGTCGAGCCCGTCGTGACCCCCGCCGATAACGTCAAGACGCTCACGCTTCTCAACGCCATCAAGGAGGCCGCCGAGACCGGCCAGCTCGTCGAGCTGTAATGCCTTAGGGCAGACCGCGGCAGAAGCCCCATGCCGAGCCCCTCGGTCCGCCACCAATAAGCCCCTCTTCTTTGCCCCGCGAGCAGCCTCCTGCCCGCGGGGCATTTTGCTACCTTGCCGACGATTATTCTGGAACGAGGCTATTTTGCGCCTCAGCTTGGTTCGTTCGTCACGAAATGGGCCTATCTACTACGTTTAACCGATCACCCTCAAGCATGCCGAATTTCGCGAGATAAAAACCGCAGGTAAACGGCTTGCCGACTTTCGGAAAACCCAGGTATGGTCAGCCCCTACGGGTAAAACGTAGTAGATAGGCCGCTTTCGTGGCTCCGCACCAAAACAGTCTTTTTTGGGTGAAGTGGCGGGTGGTATCCTTGGTAGCCCTGTGCTGCAAACGCACCTTAAACGCAAGGAGTCCCATGGATCTTATCGCCCAGCTCGCCCGCGAGCTCAACCTTAAGGCCGCCAACATCGAGGCAGCCGTCAAGCTCATCGACGAGGGCAACACCATCCCCTTTATCTCGCGCTACCGCAAGGAAGCCACGGGCGGCATGGACGACGTCGCCCTGCGCGCCCTCGACGAGCGCCTGTCTTACCTGCGCAATCTTGAGCAGCGCAAAGAGGACGTCATCCTGCTCATCGACGCCCAGGGCAAACTCACGCCCGAGCTCGAGC
>URTB01000105.1 GCA_900550595.1 uncultured Collinsella sp. | reverse complement strand
CTACATGCTCATCCTGGGCGAGAAGGAGGTCGAGGCCGGCAACATCTCCGTCCGCGATCGCTCCAACGAGACCGTTCAGATGAGCGTTGACGAGTTTGTTGCGAAGGTGACCGAGGAGATCAAGACTCGCGCCTAAGGCAAGTTTCACAACAACTAACAAAGGCGACCGTCCACAAAGGGCGGTCGCCTTTTTTCTTACCAAAATAAGAAAAGCCGCTGGTTGAGCGGCTTTTTTTGTTGCACAAAAAGGTACAGGTTTTTGTAGAGGGGTATGGAGATGTACCTACTAGCAGTACATTTTGCGTAATCTGGGCAAACGCTGATTAATTGATCGTATAATGTCGTCTGCCGAAAGATACAAAAACCTGTACTTTTGCGACTGCGCCTAGCTGCGAGCGAGAAGCCTGTTCTAAACGCCCCTGCATTTGCGTGCATCGCAAAGCAAGAGAAGGGGGCGAGTACATGGAGCAGACGGCACGGCGCCAAGAGCAGCTGCCGGGCGCATTTAACGGCGTCACCACCAACAGCCAGCATGGCCGCGTCCGCTGGTATCTGGTCCACACCCCCAATGGGAAAGAGCGCGAGACCTGCGAAAAGGTCCGCCGTATTATCCCGCACAACCTGATGCAGGACGCTTTTGTGATGCAAAAGGAGTTCTGGTTTAAGCGGGACGGCGCATGGTCGCTCCAAACCAAACCTATGTACAAGGAATATTTCTTCGTCGCCACGCACGATGCCGCTGCGCTCGATAGGGCCCTGGCCCAGCTGAGCTTTGGCTGTCGCATCGCCGGCAGTAGGGAGCGGGCGTACATGCCCATGCCGGACGATGCGCAGGATTGGTACCGCAGCGTGCTGGACGACGACGGCGTGGTGCGCAACAGCGTAGCGCGCATAGAAGACGGCGTGCTGCACATAGAACAGGGCCCCTTGGTGGGGCAAGAGGCCCGCGTTAAAAAGATCGACCGTCATAAACGCTGGTGCCTGGTAGACGTGGGCGATGGCGATTCTGCTTTTAGGGAGCTGCTACCGCTCGACGTTCCCAGCAAAACGTAAGGGAGACGTTGTTCCGGCTGTTCGTTCGCATTTTTGAATTTATCGATTGGGGGATCCCTGGGGAACGGGGACGTAAGTTTGACTGTGGCTGCTAAAGAAGTAACAGAGAGCAATGCGCCCGTGGGGGCGGTTTTGATTGCACAGGCGATGGACCGGCGTGAGGGCGCCGGCCGCTACAAGGCCATGCAATCCATCATGGACTGGGACCGCTCACGCCTGGCCTACCGCACTGTCAAGCGCGTCTTTGACATCCTGTTCAGCGGCTGCGCGCTGGCAGTCATCGCCATTCCGAGCCTGATTCTCGCCGCCGCCATCCGCCTGGAGAGCGAAGGCAACCCCTTCTACAGCCAGATCCGCGTGGGCCAGACCCACCGCGACGGCAGCCTGTCCACCTTCCGCATGTGGAAGTTCCGCTCCATGTACAGGGATGCCGACGAGCGCCTCGCCGAGCTCAAGGAGCAAAACGAGATCGCCGGTGCCATGTTCAAGATGAAAAACGATCCGCGTATCACCAGGATCGGCAAGTTCATCCGCAAGCACTCCATCGACGAGTTCCCGCAGTTCCTGAACGTGTTCCTGGGGCAGATGTCCGTCGTGGGGCCTCGCCCGCCCCTGCCGAATGAGGTGGCGCAGTACACCGAGTACGACCTGCAGAGGCTAGCGGTGAAGCCAGGTATTACAGGGCTCTGGCAGGTGACGGAGCGAAACTCCACCGGGTTCGACGGCATGGTCCGCCGGGACCTCGAGTACATAGCCAAACGCGGAATCGTCATGGACCTCAAGATCGTCCTCCTCACGGTTCTGGAGGTCTTCAACGGAAGCGATGCGTACTAATGCCTAACTTTAATACCCGATTCGAATCGGAGAAGAAAATGAAGATTGCCGTCGCCGGTACCGGTTACGTCGGCCTGTCCCTCGCCGTCCTGCTTTCGCAGCACAACGAGGTGCACGCCCTGGACATCGTGCCCGAGAAAGTCGAGAAGATCAACAGCTACGTATCGCCCATCCAGGACGACGAGATTGAGCGTTTCCTGGCGGAGGCCAAGGCGGGGGAGCGGCAGCTCGACCTGCACGCCACCGTCGAAGTGGAAGAGGCCTATGCGGGCGCCGACTACGCCGTCATCGCCACGCCGACCAACTACGATTCCGATAAGAACTTCTTTGACACTTCCTCCGTCGAGGCCGCCATCGCCGCCGTGCGCTCGGTGAACCCGGATGCCTGGATCGTCATCAAGTCCACGATCCCCGTCGGCTACACCGCGGGCCTGCGCGAGAGGCTGGGCGACAGCAAGATCTTCTTCAGCCCGGAGTTCCTACGTGAGAGCAAGGCGCTCTACGACAACCTGCACCCCAGCCGCATCGTGGTGGGCGCGCCCAAGGAGGACGCCGAGGCCGTCGCGGCGGCCGAGCGCTTCGCCGGCCTGCTCGCTCAGGGCGCCGATCCCGCTGAGCTCGAGCGCGTCAACGCGGACGGCTCAAAGGGCATCCCCGAGCTCGTGCTTGGCACCACCGAGGCCGAGGCCGTGAAGCTGTTCGCCAACACGTACCTGGCGCTGCGCGTGGCCTACTTCAACGAGCTCGACACCTACTGCGAGGTCCGCGGCCTCAACACCCGCGACGTAATCGACGGCGTGTGCCTGGAGCCGCGCATCGGCGGCCACTACAACAACCCCAGCTTCGGCTACGGCGGATACTGCCTTCCCAAGGACACCAAGCAGCTGCTGGCCAACTACAGGGACGTGCCGCAGAACCTGATCGAGGCCATCGTGGAGGCCAACCGCACCCGCAAGGACTTCGTGGCCGACGAGGTGCTGCAGATGGTGTGGGACCGCGTCTACGAGGGCAAGCCGAAGCCGGTCGTTGGCGTCTACCGCCTGACGATGAAATCCAATTCGGACAACTTCCGCGCGAGTTCCATCCAGGGCGTCATGAAGCGCGTGAAGGCCAAGGGCGTGCCCGTGGTGGTCTACGAGCCCACGCTCGATGCGCCGGAGTTCTTCGGCTCCGAGGTCACGCACGACCTGGAGGCCTTCAAGGCCGGCTGCGACGTGATCGTCGCCAACCGCTGGAGCGACGAGCTCGCGGACGTGGCAGACAAGGTCTATACGCGTGACCTGTTTAAGCGGGACTAGGGGAGAAGCGACTGAGTCGACTCTAGCCTATTGCATAAATCCATTTGTAGAAAGAGCGTGTATCGGCTGCGCCGATACACGCTCTTTTGGTTAGATTATTCAACAGTGTCCAAACGCTTAAGCTCTTCGACCCACTTACTAAATTGTGATTGAGTGCTACAGAATAAATCGAGACTCTTTTGAATCCGATGAGCGGGGGCGCGTAAGTCCCTAGACATTTTTCCAATTACCGAGACTGAGTTTCCAAAATCTCTACATTCACTAAAGGCCTCATTAGTGTTGTCGATAAGACTGCTAACGGCATTTTCAAAATCAAAAGAACGTTCCCCACCGTAATACTGGCATATTTCGACATAAGCGCTTACTCCAGCGCCCATCGTTTCAACACTTTGAGTAAACTCACGACAATTTGCGTAGAACTCATCAGCAAGAGGGCCAAGCTCCTTTGCCATACTACGCGTAATTATCAGCTTAGCGGCTATGCTTTTATTCTTTGCATCTGACTCCTTCATTTCTACCGTCTTTTCCTGAGCAAACGAACCGATTGCAGCCATATTCTTCGTCATACTATTAAGGATTCGAGCTTGGTTTTCACCTTCAGCTTCAAGCGCGGCGAGCCTGTCGAGAAATCCGTCTTGCGTTTCCTGCAGCGTTTCACTTGCTTGCTTAACAAGATTTAAATGACCCTCACAAAGCCGTTGGTCCACTTCCACAAGTTTTGCCACAAGAGTTGCGACATAATCTTGGTAGACGCTAGATTCTGGATCTCGAGTCCTAATTTCATAAAAATGAGATGCTTGAGTTTCACTAAGCGTGTTGGCAAGATCGTCATCTGGAAAGTTCTTAAGGGCGGCATCAACATTAGTAAATCGAATGGGAAAAATTCCATATGCAATTTTCTTTTCACGAAAGACAGATACTGCATTCCTGAGTTCACCCAAACATGAGGGCCTTTTAAGATAGGTGGGGGTAAGGATTGGAATGAAAATTACCGTATTCAACAGCGCTTCATTAATGGCATTTTTCCAGTTCGCACCCCATTCAATCCCGTCCTTATCAACGAAAACAGTCAGATCTTCACCCGTTTGGAGTTCGTATTCGGCCTTGATGGCTTCTAGAAGCGTAAGAATAGCACCCTTAGAATTAAGATCATCCTTATGGGCATACGACCAAAAAACGGTGACATTATTAATGCCATCATCGAGTACTACATCCTCATTAAATGTGACTAGTGAACCGCTTCCTTGAATTGTGGTAATTAATCCCTTCTGTTCAATTTCTGAGTAGATCCTTTGAGCGGTTGCAGTGCTCATGTCATTGTCGTCTGCGAATTCTCGAATGGAGGGGAGTCTGTCGCCATTCATCAATTGGCCGGAACGAATCATTTCCTCAATATACCTTGCGCCAGCTGCATAAGACGGCTCGCCCTTCATCTTGTCGAATACTAGTTTCATTGTTCCTCCTAACTAACAATACTGTACTGATACAGAATGTAACAGTTGTATCTAACAGTGTAAAGTCTAAATACAAATTACTATTTGAATTGATTATTTCCATTCTGATGGGTCCCGTTTACAAGGAAAGTCAAAAGGTTGGGGGGTGCGCCCTATCCAGGACGTCAGTAGCGTGAACAACAGGGCCGTGGCCGCGACGATCTATGAGCAACGCCGGATGCAGTCCCTCCTTTCACCGACTGGCAAAACGATTTACACCTAATTTCGGGGTTCGATCGCCGGTTTCTTTATCGTCCCTTGCTTGATCTCGCTACACTAATAACTGCTGCTACCAGAGGTATTTTTCTGGCGCAACTTCCATTGGCTCTTGCGAAGATCGGAGCGGTTATGTTTGCTGCCGCGTTCCACACTAGCCGTCACTACATCCTGTTTACTGCCATGGCCTGCCTATGCGTTTTGCTGGGCGGGCCTTCTTATGCCGTGGGTGCGGACAGCCTGTTCATTGCGGGCGCCACGTACTACGAGCCGGGCGCGTCGGGTCCCGGGTGGGCCTGGACCGATGCCGACCACCTGGAGCTTAACGGCTACACGGGCGAGGCCATCGGCGCCGACGACGACCTGATGGTGACGCTGACCGGGCAGAACACTGTTGTCGAGACGAGCGCGGCCGACGTGGACGTCTCGCGTTGCGGCATGGAGGTGTGGGGCGATCTGACGCTCCGCGGCACCGGGTCGCTGGTGGCCACGGGCTCGCAGTGCGGGATCTACGTGTCGGGGACGCTCGCGGTGGACCTGTCTCTTATACACATCTCCGAGCCCA
>URTB01000104.1 GCA_900550595.1 uncultured Collinsella sp. | reverse complement strand
TGGTTCGCGAGGCGCGTCGTACCTATCGCCCGGTCATTACCGCCTATGCCACCAAGGTCGCTAAGGGCCTTGAGACTATTCGTGCCGCCGGCGCCGAGGCCGCCATGCAGTGTGAGCAGAACACGCTCAACAAGCTCTGCAACGGCATCACTACCATCAACGACTCCATCAAGGCGCTCGACGCCGTGCATCAGAAGGCCGAGGGCCTCGATGGTCAGGAGCAGGCCAACGTGTACGCGCACGAGGTCGTTCCCGCTATGGATACGCTGCGTGCCGCCGTGGATGCCATGGAGGAGATCGTGGCTGCCGACTACTGGCCGGTCCCGACTTACGACGACATTCTGTTCTATGTGTAACAGACACGTTTGATTTTGCGTGTGAAGGGGTCTCGCCTGTGTGAGGCCCCTTCTTTTTTGCCGCTTTGACCTGCTTTGAACTTGCAGCCGAGCGAGCGTTTCGCGCGGGGCATTTTAAAAGTTGTAACCTGTTTTGGCATGCGGACGTTTCGGGCGTTTGTTCATAAAGGGGAGGATGATCCGATGAGGGTATTCGATATCGTGTTTAGCCTGACCGGCGGAACGGAAAGGGCGTCTGGCTACATTGCCAATGCGTTGGAAGGGGAAACCGTTGCTGTAGATCTGACCGATAGCGGGCTTGGTTTTCGCACGGTTGCGATGACAAAAGAGGATGTAGCCGTGATCGCGGTGCCCTCGTATGGCGGGCGAGTCCCGGCTGTGGCTGCGGAGCGCTTGGGTATGATGCGGGGAAACGGTGCGCAGGCGGTTCTGGTTTGTGTTTACGGAAACCGCGCGTATGAGGACACGCTGGTCGAGCTTGAGGATGCGGCAAAGGGCGCGGGCTTTCGGGTGATCGCGGCGGTTTCTGCCATCGCCGAGCATTCTATTGTTCGCCAGTTTGCAGCCGGTCGGCCAGACCCACAGGACGCGGCGCAGCTCGCTGGGTTTGCGAATCAGATTCAGCAAAAGATATCTGCAGGAGATGCTTCTGAGCCGGCTATTCCGGGCAATCGTCCCTATAAGAAGGCCGGGGGCGCCGGTATGGTGCCCAAGGCCACAAAAGAGTGCACCGCTTGCGGGGCTTGTGCCGCAGCGTGCCCTGTTGGCGCTATCGATAAAGACGATCCCAAGCGGGTGGACAAAAAGGCCTGCATCTCTTGCATGCGCTGTGTCGCCGTATGTCCGCATGCCGCCCGCGCGGTAAACCCCATCATGCTCTCTGCGGCTACCAAGATGTTGAGCAAAGCCTGTGCCGAACGGAAGGAGTGCGAGCTGTTTATCTAGCGCAGGGGCTTTGAGTCTTCTTCATCTAATGTCAAGAAAGAACGAACCCGTGCGATGGTAACTCGCACGGGTTCGTACATTTTTGAGTTGGTGCCCCCAGCGGGATGTCCGCGTGCGGCTGGCGCCGCCCGCATTCGCTGCGTCGCTTCACTCCTTGCGTGCTGCGCTGGAAAACGCTTGCGCGTTTCCTCAGCTCCGCACCCTGTCGGGTTCGAATCCCGGCGCATGGGTAGCAAAAAGCCCGCTACCGAATTGGCAACGGGCTTCTCAGATTCTGTGGTGCCCCCAGCGGGATTCGAACCCGCGATATCCACCTTGAAAGGGTGGCGTCCTTGGCCGCTAGACGATGGGGACAGCGGGAAAGAGTATAGCAGACTTTTTTGCCGGCGCGTATATCGTTGACAAACTGGAAAACCACCACACAGGAGTAGGCTTCTATTCCGATTTTCAAATATCTCAATCTGTAACATCTGGGCGGGCAAATCGGCTCTATCTGTTACAGATCGAGACAGACGGCGGGCATCGGGACGAACATCTCATTCTGTAACAGTAAGACGATTTTTAACGGCCTAGATGTTACAGATCGAGACAAACAAACGTGGCAGATCAAAACCACCACAAAGGTGCCTGTCCCCTTTGTGGTGGCGGGGCGTTAGGGGAGGAGCTTCATCGCGGCGTCGTGGGCAGCGTGCTCGTAGGTGTCGTCGAGGGGCTTGAGCGGCAGCAGAGCGTTGGCCTGTGCGTCGCCACGGCGCTCGAGGGCGTGGGCGATGAGCCGGTCGGCGAGCTCGGGGTTCTTGGGCAGTGCCGGTCCGTGTAGGTACGTGCCGATGACGCCCTTGTAGATGAGGCCCTCAAAGCCATCGTCGCCGTTGTTGCCGGTACCCGTGACGACGGACGTTCCGAGCGGCGTGGCCTCAGCATCGAGCAGGGTGCGGCCGCCGTGGTTCTCGAATCCCACAAAGGGCTCGGGTGCCAGGTCGGTTTTGACGGCGACGTTGCCGATCAGGCGGTTGGAGCCGCGCACGGTTTCGGCGGCAACGACGCCCAGGCCCTCGATGCGATTTTCGCCCATATAGTACGAACGGCCGAGCAGCTGATAGCTGCCGCAGATTGCGAGCAGCGAGCCGCCGTCCTCAACATAGGCCGCGACCTTGTCTTTTTGAGCGAGCAATTCATGTGCCACAGCTAACTGGTCGCGGTCGGAGCCACCGCCCATCATGACGATATCGGCGTCGGTGAGATCGAGCGACTCGCCCATACGGACCTCGTCCACGCGCACGGGGATGCCACGCCAGGCGCAGCGGCGCTCGAGGGTAATGACGTTGCCGCCGTCACCATAGAGGTTGAGGGCATCGGGATACAGGTAGACGATGCGCAGGGGGCGCGAGAGCTCGACCGGCGCAATATCGGTGGGGCCGGCGCTGCCATCGGCGCGCGTTGCGGCGTGGGAGGCAACCGAGCTCGCATCGGTGCCCTTAAGCTCGTCGAGTTCCTTGACCAGCGGCGGGAAGGCCGTGTAGTTGGCGACGGCGTAGAAGGTGTCATCGGCGATCTCGTCTGCCACGGCGCCGATCGCCTGCTCGATATTCGAGATGATGGCGGAGTCGATGCCGGCGTACTTCAGACGTACCTGCATATCGTGTGCACGCGTGCCGCCGGCAAAGGCGACAAGCCCTGGGGTATCGGCGATGCGCTCGAAGTCGACGTCGTAGATCCACGAGACATCGTGGCCGTCGGCGTCGTTGTCGTTGAGGAAGAAGGCGCAGAGCCTGCCGCCTGCCGTTTTAATGGACTGAATCTGGCGATCGAAGCCCACGGGATTCTTAGCCAGGTTGGCCTCGACGGTGCGGCCGGCGATATCCCAGCGGCCCATGCGTCCGCCGGCGGGGACGTAGGCATCGAGCGTGGGCTGCAGGTGCGCCGTATCCACGCCTAACTCATGTGCGGCAAAGAATGCAGCGGCAACGTTGTAGACCATGTACAGGCCGTTGTAGCGTGTGGCGATGTGTGCGGCAGCCGCGTCGGGCGCAGATCCAAAGACCAGGTCAAAGCCGTAGCCGTCGCAGCCAAGCTCCACGCCCGTCACACGACGGACCAGCGCGGGACGACTCCAGCCGCACGAAGGGCAATGATAGGCGCCGAGCTGGCCGTATTGCACGTAGTCGTACTCCAACGGGGTGTTGCACTGCGAGCAAAAACGCGAGTCGCTAATGCGATCGGACTCGGTGCCTGTGGCACCGTCGATGCCAAAGGCAATGCTCATATTGGGAACGCGCGCGGCGATCGCGGCGCACAGCGGGTCGTCGGCGTTATAGATGAGCGTCGTTGTCGGCGAAAGCTCCAGCGCGTGGGCGATGACGTCCTGGGTGTGGTCGATCTCACCGTAGCGGTCCAGCTGGTCGCGGAACAGGTTGAGCAGCACAAAGTAGGTCGGCTTGAGCTTGGGCAGGACGCGCACCGTGTAGAGCTCGTCGCACTCAAAGACGCCTACGCGCTTGCTGCTGGCGGTTCGCTTAAGGTTGCCGCGCGCCTCGAGCAACGCGCCCACCACGCCCGGCTCCATGTTGTTTCCGGCACGGTTGCATACCACGGTGGCGCCGCTGGCGGCAACGGCATCGGCGATGAGGTTGGAGGTGGTGGTCTTGCCGTTGGTGCCGGTGATTACCGCGCTGCGATCGACAAGGCCCGCGAGGTCGCTTAGCAGCTCGGGGTCGATCTTCATGGCGATACGGCCGGGGAGTACGCCGCCCTGGCGCTTAAGGACGGAGCGCAGTCCCCAGCGGGCGATATCGCTCGAGGTGCAGGCGAGAGATGAGCGGAAGTTCATGAAGCCGTTCCTAACGTGAATGACATGGTCGTGACGTTTGTGCCGTTAAAAGCCGTAGCGGCGCGCAAATTCCTGGGCAAGCTGCGATACGTCTTCGCAAGCGCTGGCCCAGGGGGCAAAGTCGGGAGTATCCGAGATGATGCCGTCGGCCTCCCAAACTGCCTGATGCGAAAGGTCCCAGGGGTCGTGCGGTTCGGGCCGGCAGGGAAGATACGGCGTCTGATACATGGGGTTCAGCAAAAAGAACGCGCCGCCCTCGCAGCGGTTGGCAAACTCACGCAGCGCGCGTGTCGCCGGGCGCATTTTGTTCGTTTTGAACAGCAAGATCGTGCGGGCGAGCAGGTACCAGGGGGAGTTCTCGAGGGTATCGGCCCCCATCTGCTCCTCGAGCTGGTGGGCCAGGGCAAAAAAGCCGTCCTCGTCTTCTAGGCGAGCGAGGGCGAGTAGCACGGTGCCTGCAGCTCGGGTGGGATAGCCTTCCGCCTTAAGGACGCGGCGGGCGTAGTTGGCGGCAGCACGGTAGCGAGCGCTCGCCATGCACAGCTGCGAGATGGCCTCGAGCGTGTGGAGCCACCCGATAAGAGCCGGCTCGCTTACGGTGAGATCGGCCGCCGTCACGCCGTCTGCCAGCACCTTGTTGGCCCAGTAGTGCGGGGCCTCCATGTCGAACCCGGGCACGCTTTGCTGCAGGTAATCGGTCGTGGTCGCCTCGAGTTTCATCAGGTCGCCCAGACAGGCGTCGACGGGCGTGTCCGCCAAAATGATGGCGAGCAGCTGGGCATCGACGGCCAGCGCGTCGACGCGGACGATCTTGAGCAGCTCATCGCGCGTATCGTCGAACAGGTGGTTGCGCGTCTGTTCAAACTCCTCGTCGCTGCCCATGTCCTCGATGCGATGGAGCTCGTCGAGCAGGTGGCGGTGGACGCCTGCATAGGACAGCAGCGCCTGGGCATGCTCGGTCTGCGCATACTTATGAGGGTTGACGCTCACGTCGTTATGGACAAGCTCGCGTGCTGCATCGGTGAGTTCGGGGTGCGACGCAAGGTAGGCGCGCTCCAGGTAGGCGGGGATGTAGACGCTCGGATCCATTAGAGGTCTCCTCCCTTAAACGGCAAGCCCTGCTCGGCCGCCCGCAGGATGCGCTCGTCGATCTGGGAGCGGACGATATCGTTGGTGGCGACCCAGGCAGCGAAGCTGGCGTTGTCGGGGGCGCCCAAGCCCTCCTGCAGTACCGGCGTCGCCTCGGACAGGGCAAGGACAAGCTCGTCGGTGGAGCCTGCACCCACGTTGACGCGGGCATAGACGCCATCGGGAAACTCGGTTTGGAAGTAGAG
>URTB01000103.1 GCA_900550595.1 uncultured Collinsella sp. | reverse complement strand
TCCATGTGATCTCCTGTTACGTTATAGAGACGTGTGTTTGGAAACGATACACGGCACAATATGATACCGCAGGCATATGATGAGCGCGTAACGATTGACGCGTGACGGCCGGTGTCGCTGCCGCCGGCGTGGTGTTTGCGCTGGTTGTGCATGGCGGCGGCGCTGCGGCGTTGGCGTTTTGCGCGAGGGGATGGGAGGTGCCCGTGGATATCATGCGAGAGGAATCGGGCAACGAACCCGTCGCGGCATTTTCGATGTCGCATCCGGCGGTGCCGGCGCTCTACATGGTGCTGACGCTGGGACTCACCATGTTCTCGATGCAACCGGTGCTGATTGCGCTGTCGCTTGCGGGCGGGCTGGCGTACGGGCTTGCGACGCGCGGCACCGCGCGCACGTTGGGGGCGCTTCGCTGGCAGCTGCCGGTGATTTTGATCATCGCGGTGCTCAATCCGCTGTTTAGCGCCTCGGGCTCGACGGAGCTGTTCCATATTGGCATGCGTGCGGTGTATCTAGAGAGCATGGTATACGGCCTGTGCATGGGCGGGCTGTTTGTGGCGAGCGTGCTGTGGTTTGAGGCCGCGGCGTCGATGCTTGGCTACGACAAGGTGCTTGCGCTTCTGGGTAACGCCGCGCCGGTGATCGCGCTCATGATCTCGATGTGCATGCGGCTTATCCCGCAGTTTTTGCGTCGCGGTCGTACGGTACTGGCGGTGCAGGATGCGATTGATGTGCCGGGTCGCGCGCCGGCCGACCCCGTGCGCTCGCGCTTGCGGGCCTCGAGCGTGCTGATGGGCTGGGGCATGGAGGATTCGCTGGAGCGCGCTGACGCCATGCGCTCGCGCGGATGGGGCGCCGCGACGCGTCGCACGACGTACGCGCGGTATCGGCTGGGGCGCGGCGATGTTGCCGCGCTGGTTGGGCTTGCGCTGTTTGGCGTGGCCACGACGGCAGTGGCGTGGACCGCGATGGCGCAGTATTCGTTTTACCCGCAACTATCGGTGCCGGCGCCGTGGCTGGGCTATGTCGTATATGCGGCCTGGATGGCGCTGCCCTGCGTGCTGTACGCGATTGACGAGAAGAGGTTTGGCTGATGGCTCGGTTGGACGGGAGCATGATGGCGGGCGTGGCGTGCGCCCCGGATACGCCGGCGATTGAAGTGCGGGGCCTGCGCTTTGCCTACCCCGGGGCCGAGGCGCCAGTGTTCGAGGAGCTCGATTGGTGTGTTCCCCAAGGGGCGTTTGCGTTGCTCGTTGGCGGTACCGGGTCAGGCAAGTCGACGCTGCTCTCGCTGCTCAAACCCGAGATTTCGCCGGCGGGCGAATGCACTGGCGAGCTGCGCGTGCTGGGCGAGAGCGCTGCCGATATGGACGTTCGGGCGTCCGCAGAGCGCGTGGGCTATGTGTTTCAGGACCCAGAGAACCAGATCGTGTGCGAAACCGTGTGGCACGAGATGGCGTTTGGCCTGGAAAACTTAGGCATGTCGCGCGACGAGATGCGCCGTCGCGTGGCCGAGACCAGCTATTTCTTTGGGTTGGAGGATTGGCTCCACCGCGATACCGATACGCTTTCGGGCGGACGCAAGCAGCTGCTGTCGCTGGCGGCCGTGCTGGCGTTGCGCCCGTGCGTGCTGCTGCTCGACGAGCCCACGTCCCAACTGGATCCCGTTGCCGAGAAGAGTTTTCTGCATGCGCTGTTCCGCGTGAACCGCGAACTGGGCTGCACGGTTGTCGTGGCAACGCATCAACCGCGGCCGATGCTCGAATACGCGACGTGCGCGTACCGGATTGAGGGCGGACGCGTGTGCGAGGTGGCTGACATTGCCTCCCTGGGGCACCGTGAAGAGCTGTTTTCTGGTGAGGCGTCAGGGTGGGGTGCCTCGCGGCGTGCAAAAAACGGAGTTTTCAGCAGCGCCAGCGGCCAGCTGGGCTCTTTGGACCCGCGCGCGGGCGCTCCGGGTGCAGAAAAAGGGCTGAAATCGGACAAATCGGGTGAATTTGAGGCGCAAATACTGCCGCAAGACGACTCGGGGGCGCCATCGCGCGCCGGTGGATGCCGAATACTCCCAAAAATGCACGCTGGGTCGGCTACCACCCTGGCAGGGAGCTGGTTTCGCTACGATCGAGCGTCTGGCTGGGTGCTGCGCGGACTCGATGCGTCGTTTTCGGCTGGCGCGGTGCATGCGGTTGTGGGCGGTAACGGCTGCGGCAAGTCGACAATGCTTTCGGTGCTGGCCAAGACGGTCAAGTTGCAGCGTGGGCATATGGAGCGCGGGGCGGCCTCGGCGGCGCTGCTGCCTCAGAACCCCAAGGCGTTGCTGGTTGCCGAGACGGTGCGCGACGAGCTGATGGAATGGGCTTCGCCCTGCGGATATGACGAGGCTGTCGCGCGGGAGCGCGCGGCGAGCCTGGGGCTGTCGGGCTTGGATGGACGCCACCCGTACGATCTTTCGGGCGGACAGCGTCAACTGCTCGCATTGGCAAAACTGCTGCTGATTGGCCCCGAACTGCTATTGCTCGATGAGCCCACCAAGGGTTTGGACCTGACCAGCCGCCGCATCATCGCCCGCGCTCTGCGTGACCATGCGAAGACTGGCGGTACCGTCATCATGGCCACGCACGATCTGGATTTTGCCGAGCAGGTTGCCGATGACATTGCCATGATGTTCGACGGTGAGATTGCCTGCATGGAGCCGCCGGTCGACTTTTTTTCCGACAACGTGTTTTATAGGGCGTGATGGGATGACGGATTATCGCGGCTTGCGCCTACTTGCAAAACTGGAGATTCCGCTGTTGTTGGCGGTGCCGGTGGTAATGGCCGCAGCATTGCTGGCGGGCATTGAGCAGGCGGCGCTTGCCATGCTTGTCGTGGTAGCGCTGGTGCTTGCGCTGTTCTTCGCGGGCTACGAGGCGTCGCGGCCGGGCCTGCGCCAGATTATGCCCACGCTGGTGCTGGCGGCGCTGGCCGCGGCGGGGCGCATCTTGTTTGGCCCCATTCCCGACTTTAAACCCGTGAGCGCCATCGCCATTATCGCCGGGGCGACGCTCGGTCGTCGTAACGGCTTTATGGTTGGTGCGCTGGCGGCGCTGACCAGCAATTTCTTTTTTGGGCAGGGCATGTGGACGCCGTGGCAGATGTATGCCTGGGGTCTGGTTGGCTATGTTGGCGGCGTGCTGGCGCATGCGGGTGCGTTCGACCGCGCGGATGGAGCTGTGCGCATGCCGGCGCTGATGGCGTACGGCTTTGCATCGGGCCTGCTCTACGGCGTTGTAATCAATGCCTACGACATCATCGGTTTTGTTCAACCGCTCACGTGGGCGGGCGCCATGGCGCGTCTTGCCACCGCCGTACCGTTCGATATCACACACGGCCTCGCGACCTGCGTGTTCTTGGCCGCCCTGTACAAGCCCTGGTGTCGACGGATCAACCGCGTCGTCGTGAAATACGGACTGTAGGGCATTTCGCGTTCCCTCACGAACTTGCGGTGGAATAGTTCTCGTTTTTGGCTGTTTGGGGCCGAAGCAGGAACTATTCCACCGCAACTTATAGGGGGACGAGGTCAGATGATCCGTTTTCTTCCGTCCCCGAGGGATCAGTTGGGGTTAGAGATCTAGGGTGAGGGTGACGGGGCAGTGGTCGCTGCCGAAGATGTCGCCACGGATACCGGTGTCGCGCACATTGCCGGCGATTGCGTCGCTTACCAGGAAGTAGTCGATGCGCCAGCCTGCGTTGTTCTTGCGGGCATTAAAGCGGTAGCTCCACCAGCTGTAGACGCCCTCGACGTCCGGATTGGCCGCGCGCCAGGTATCGGTAAACCCGGCGTTGAGCAGCTCAGTAAACTTGCCGCGCTCCTCGTCCGAAAAGCCTGCGTTGCCGCGGTTGGACTTGGGGTTCTTAAGGTCGATTTCCTCGTGCGCCACGTTAAAGTCGCCGCAGGTTACGACGGGCTTGCCGGTTTCGCGCTCAAGCGCGCTCAAAAAGCCGCGATAGGCATCGTCCCAGGCCATGCGCACGTCGATGCGCGCGAGCTCATTTTGGGCGTTAGGCGTGTAGACATCCACAAACCAGAACTTGTCGAACTCGAGTGCGCAGACGCGGCCCTCGGTCGTGGCCTGCGCCACGAGCTCTGCCGTCTTGCCCTCGCCGGCGTAGGGTAGCAGCGCATCCGCGTACAGCGTGCGCAGCGGTTTCTGGCGGCTAAAGACCGCAGTGCCCGAATAGCCTTTGCGTTCGGCGTAGCTCCAGGTTTGGTGATAGCCGGGCAGGTCAATATCGACCTGGCCCTCTTGCAGCTTTGTCTCTTGCAGCGCCAGGATATCGACATCGAGTTCTTGCGCGATCTGGATAAAGCTCGGGTCCTTTTTGAGCACGGCGCGCAGGCCGTTGACGTTCCACGAGGCGAAAGTGTAAGTCTGAGGCATGGTGTCCTTTCGACGGGGTTGGCAGGCTTAAGATTAGCGCAACAGGGGTGGTGGTGGGCCCCGCGCGTGTCGACCCAAAGGCTGCGCGCCAGGCAAGCGCCCGACGCTGCCCGACCAACAAGGACGGAGGACTCATATGACGCAGGCAATATCGGACCCCAAGCAGGCCTCCGCCGCGCTGGCGGAGCTGTTCGGCACCCACAAGCGCGTGGTCTTCTTTGGCGGCGCCGGTGTTTCCACGGCGAGCGGCATCCCCGATTTCCGCAGCGTGGACGGCCTATATCACCAGCAGTTTGCCTACCCGCCCGAGACCATGCTCTCGCATAGCTTTTACGAGGCGCACCCGGCCGAGTTCTTCGACTTCTACCGCACCAAGATGATCGCGCTTGGCGCCAAGCCCAACCGCTGCCACACCAAGCTGGCCGAGCTGGAGCGCGCCGGCAAGCTTGATGCCGTGGTAACGCAAAACATCGACGGCTTGCATCAGATGGCAGGCTCGCAGCGTGTGCTCGAGCTGCACGGATCGGTCCATCGCAACATTTGTCAGTCGTGCGGCGCGGTCTATAGCGCCGAGTGGATTTGCTCGCGCGAGCACGAGGATGCCGCGGGCGTGCCCGTGTGCCCTGCGTGCGGCGGGCGCATCAAGCCCGATGTGGTGCTCTACGAGGAGCCGCTCGACGAGCGCGTTCTGACCGGCGCCGTTGTCGCCATCGCCGCGGCCGATGCCCTCATCGTGGGCGGGACCTCGCTCGTGGTGTATCCGGCGGCGGGCCTTACGCGCTACTTTACCGGCGATACGCTGGCCATTTGCAATCTTGCTCCCACCGATCAGGATGCAAATGCCGACCTGCTGATTTCTTGCGACATCGCGGCCGCGTTTGCGTTCTAGCCCGTGTGCGCGGATACAATAGAAAGACTGATTGCAAAGCGACCCCGCCGCCTGCGCCCGAGCGCGGCGGCGCGGGCATTTTAGGAGGATGTTCATGGCGAACGATAGCAAGACATGGCGGTGCGGAAAGTACGAGCTCAGCTTTGACCGCCCGCGCATCA